>JAUNBP010000073.1 GCA_030526995.1 Clostridia bacterium | reverse complement strand
CGCTTTTATTATACGAGAAACGAAGCAAAGAAAAGCGGTAAAGAGATAGTTTTATAATCTGCAATGCGATAGTTGAGTGCGCCCTTTTGCCGCAGACAGGCGACAAAATGGCAAGGGGAATTATGCATTATGAATTATTCCCCTTGCTCTTTTTGCGGTTTCTTTTGGTTCTTTTCTTTCCGCCAAAAGAAAAGAACAGAACAAATCTATCCCCCCGTCCTCTTAACATACACCCGTGAAAGCTCGTCCTCGCCGTCGCACTTTGCCATGCAGAAAAAGCTCCAGCCGTGACGCTCGTAGAAGGAGGTATGGTCTGTGAGGAGGTAGAGGGTATCTATGCCGAGGCTATTAAGGTCGGTGCAGGCGAGGTTTAGCAGTTCGCCTGCGAGGCCGTTGCCTCGGTGGGACTTTTCGACATAGAGGGCGCAGACGTTGGGTGCGAGGTCCTTTCGCTGATGAAAGTCGTTTTCGATAACGCCGAGCCCGCCCGCTATCAAATCACCGTCGAGGGCAATGTACCACTGCGGGACGGGTGCGGAGCGCTTAACGCACTCCGCAATACTTTCCTGATAGGCTATAAGGGGGATGCCCCACTTTTCGTGAAACCACTGTGCAGCCCTGTCTGCAAGCTCGGGCCGCTCCCGCAGCTTTATCAGGCTAAGGCTCATGCCAGAAGGTTCTTCGTTGTGTCTGCATCGAAGAAATGCATGGCCTTACCCTCGAAGGTGATGTAGATTGTCTTGCCGTAGGCGAGGGATGCACGCTGCTCCTGATCGAGCTGTATCGTCTGCACCCTGATGACGGGCTTTTCGCCGTCGGGGGTGATGACGTGCAGGTAGATTTCGCTACCCATCATCTCGTTGACCTCGACCTTGCAGGGAATCGCCTGCGGGTCGTTTGCATGGGAGAGCGTGACGTGTTCGGGACGGACGCCGAGGATAATCTTTTTCGACGCCACCTTTTTACGGGAGAGCTCAAGTCCCTTTTCGCCGCTTACCTCTATTCGGGTGTTGCAAACGTCCACAAAGTACCTGTCGTTCATTCGGTTGAGACGGGCTTCAAAGGTGTTCATCTTGGGTGCGCCGATAAATTCGGCAACGAAGAGGTTGTCGGGCATATCGAACACCTCGGTGGGCGTGCCTACCTGCTGGATGAAGCCGTCCTTCATGATAACGATGCGATCGCCCAAGGTCATTGCCTCGGTCTGGTCGTGCGTGACGTAGACGAAGGTCGTGTCAATCTTCTGACGGAGCAGGATAATCTCGGCGCGCATCTGGTTTCTCAGCTTTGCGTCGAGGTTGGAGAGCGGCTCGTCCATCAAAAAGACCTTGGAGTCGCGCACCATTGCCCTGCCTATCGCAACACGCTGCCTCTGCCCGCCGGACAGCTCACGGGGTTTGCGCAGCAAAAGCTCGGTGATGCCCAAGATTTCGGCAGCTTGGGTCACACGGGCGTAGACCTCGTCCTGCGGCATCTTTTTGAGACGCAGGCTGAACGCCATGTTTTCAAAGACCGTGAGGTGCGGGTAGAGCGCATAGTTTTGAAAGACCATTGCAATATCCCTGTCCTTGGGCTGAAGGTCGTTGACTACAACGCCGTCAATCTCTATCTCACCCTCGGTTATCTCCTCGAGGCCCGCTATCATGCGCAGGGTTGTGGACTTGCCGCAGCCGGAGGGGCCTACAAAGACCACAAACTCCTTGTCGGCAATCTCAAGGTTAAAGTCATCGACTGCAACGACTTTTTTCCCATATACTTTTTTTACATTGGTTAGTTTTACTGTTGCCATTTTTCCCCTATCCTTTCACTGCACCGCCGGTTACGCCCTCTACATAGTACCTTTGCAGGAACATGAAAAGCAGGGTTATCGGCAGGGCGACCAAGACGCCGCCGGCGCAGAATTGTGTGTAGTTTGCGGCAAGTGATGCCGGAGTTGAAATCATCGTTTGCATACCAACGGCAACGTTCATGCCGAGACTGGTATTGTGCGAGATGTACTTGGCGAACATGAAGTCGCCCCAGGGAGCCATGAACGCCGTAAGCACGGTGTAGATTACGATGGGCTTTGCAAGCGGCAGGATAATCTTTGTAAAGACCTGCGCCCTCGTTGCGCCGTCAACCCGAGCCGCCTCGTCGAGGGACTTGGGTATCGTATCGAAAAAGCCCTTGGATATGTAATAGCCCATGCCGCTGCTTGCAGCGTAGACCAAGATTAGTCCCGGAACCGAGTTGGCGCCGGTCATGCCCACCCCGCTTAGAACCTTGTAAAGGACTATCATCGTGATAAAGCCCGGGAACATTCCGAGGACGAGCATAAAGTTCATAAGTCCCTTTCTGCCCCTAAAGCGCATCCTTGAAAGCGTATAACTTGTGCAGAGAACCATGATAGTCTGAAGAATCGCAACTACAAGTCCGATTATAAAGGTGTTGAGATACCACCTCGGAAAGTCGCTCTTGGTCAGAAGATTTACATAGTTATCAAAGCCCCATTTCTTAGGAATGACGTAGCCAACCTGCATAGTGGTTTCCACTCGGAAGGATTCCAAGAGGATGCAGACGAAGGGAATAAGCCAAATTATCATCATCAGAATGAGGACGATGTAGATTATCGTGTTGGATATGCGGCTCTTGGCCTTCATACCCATGTGATGCGTTGAACCCGTTTTCATCATGAGTAATCCTCCTCGTTTCTGCTGGACGGTATAACGTTATACACTATCAGCGAAATTCCTGCTACGACGATGAATATCATAATGCCGATTACGGCTGCGAGCTTGTAGTTGCTCGTGGCGCCCGTCGTTATCTTAAACAGCCATGTAATCAGCAAGTCGACACTCGTAGCTCCCCCTCCGCTTGTGGCAAGCAAGGGATTGTCCGCCGCCTGTCCCCATGTCAACAGATATATGACGTTGAAGTTGTTTATATTGTTGACGAAGCTCGTCAAAAGGTAGGGCCCCGTGACGAAGAGCATGTAGGGCAGCGTAATCTTGGAGTATTGCTGGAAGGCGTTTGCCCCGTCGATTCTCGAGGACTCGTACATATCTTTCGGAATGTTCATCAGGATGCCGGTTGCAATCAGCATGAGGTAGGGTATGCCTATCCAAATGTTGACTACAATGACCATGATTCTTGCGAGCGTCGGGTCCCTCCAGAACTGAATCGGGGAGGATATCCAGCCCCAGTCGAGCAAGAGCCCGTTCACCAAACCGTTGTTGGCGAACAGCTTTGAAACATATAAGAGCGAAACGAACTGCGGGATTGCAATCGTGAGCACCAAGATTCCCCGCCAGAGCTTTTTGAGGTGGATGCCCTTCTTGTTTATCATGATTGCAACGAACATTCCCAAGAAGTAGTTGGTGAAGGTTGCAAAGATTGCCCACATCAGCGTCCATGAGAGAATCTCACCGAAGGTGTAGGACAGGTTGTTGTTGTTCGAGGCAAGGGACAGCAGCTCGTTAAAGTTGTCCATGCCCACCCATGTGAACAGGTTGCTGTACCCGTCGTGCGCTCCGTCGTAGTTGGTGAAGGCTACGAGAATCATAAAGATTATCGGTATGACCGTGAATATAACTATGCCCGCAACCGGAAGCGCCAAGAGGGTCTTGTGGAAGTAGTCGTCGGTCAAGGACTTGATGTCGTCCTTGCCGCTTTTGAGTTTTTTGCCCGAGGCAATGATGCCGTCTGCAATGCGGTTCTGCTTTACGTTGAGCCTCCAAGTGTAGATGAAGGCTATTATAAAGAGTATCGACAAAAGGCCGTAGAGAAGAATTTTGAACGAGTCGTCACCGGCTTCCAAAACGTAGGTGTCCAAAACCGGGTCGTAAACCCTCCCCGAGCCGACGTCACCGAGGGTGTTAAACTTGCTCAGCCAGTGTCCACCGAAAAATATCATGTAAAAGATGAACACCGCTTGAAAAATTAGAAATAAAAGTCCGCGAAGAATCTGTCCGCGGGCGAGGTTTCCAAAGCCCATGACAAAGAACGAAGCCCTCGTTTTCCATGAGCCGTTTTTGAAGGTGTTGATGATGTCTAAAACTTGATCCTTGATTGCAATGCCAAAGGCCTTTAGCTTGTTCCATATGGCAAGGAGCAGGCGTAGAAACCATGCGGGGATTCCCGCAAAGAAGCGTCCTACCTTGTATATGGCCTTTTGGGGTCGGTTTAACCGCAGATATTCCAAATCCGTAAGGTTAGGCATGTTGTCTTCCTCCTTTCGTGGATTTTCGGATGTTGAATGACAAGATGTATTATGTATTTATTCCCTATAGGAAGAACCATCTCAAAGAGTGCCTTTAAGATGGTTCTTCGTTAAATTATCTTGTGTTATTCTGCGGGTACCAGTTCTACGGTGCCGACTTCGCCTTCGACGGTCAGCTTGATGTAGTAGGTGCCGTCGGCTTCTACGACGTAGTTATTGCCGTCGGTGCCATAGGCTACATCCCAAGAGAGGCCTTGGCGAACCTTGAACTCGTTGCCTGCTACGAGGTTGTAGGCTTCGGTGGTAATCCACGAGCCGTCCTCCTGCTGGGTCATCGCAAGGTCCTGCGTCCATGTGTCGCCGTTGATGTCACCGATTACGGTGAAGGCGTTGAGGACTTCCTCGGAGATGGAGAACAGGCCGTTGATCGCATCTTCGTACTGCTGCAAGGCTGTCCACAGTTCATCATCGGTGGTTGCGGTCTTTGCGGAGGTCGCATAGAGCTTTGCAATATCCCACC
>JAUNBP010000072.1 GCA_030526995.1 Clostridia bacterium | reverse complement strand
CCCTCGTTGCACTTGATATGATAACGCAGGGCGGAAAGAAAAGAACAAAATAAATTAAATCAAACCCCTAATCCAGCGTATCCGTCGTGGTTGCGACCATAACGGCTTTTATCGTATGCATACGATTTTCCGCCTCATCGAACACGACGCTGTGGCGGCTTCTGAACACCTCATCGGTGACTTCCATTTCTGTGAGTTCGTACTCATCGAAGATTTGGCGGCCGACTGCGGTTTCGAGGTCATGGAAGGAGGGCAGGCAGTGCAAAAACACTACGTCGGGGTTATTGGTGCGCTTCAGCATATCCATGGTCACACGGTAGGGCTGCAAAAGGTTGATGCGCTCGGCGAACTGGGCTTCCTCGCCCATGGAGACCCAAACGTCGGTATAGATGACATCGGCGCCATCGACGGCATCGATGTTATCGGAGAGGGTTATGGATGCGCCGGTGGTCTTGCAAAGGTCCTGCAGCTTTGCGGTGAGGGCGGGGTCGGGGAAGAGGCTCTTGGGCGCAATGCCCACAAAGTGCATACCCATCTTGGCACAGCCTATCATAAGGGAGTTGCCCATATTGTTGCGGGCGTCGCCCACATAGCAGAACTTGACCTGATTTAGGGGCTTTTTAACGTGCTCCTCAATCGTCATTAGGTCGGCAAGCACTTGGGTCGGGTGGTAGAGGTCGGTGAGCCCGTTCCATACGGGAACGCCGGCATACTTTGCCAAGAGCTCCACGGTCGTTTGCTCAAAACCTCGAAACTCGATTCCGTCATAGAACCTGCCCAAGACCTTGGCGGTGTCCTCCAAGGACTCCTTCTTGCCCATTTGACTGTTGGACAGGAAGGTCACCTTTGCGCCCTCATCGTTGGCGGCGACCTCGAAGGCGCAGCGGGTGCGGGTGGAGGTCTTTTCAAACAGAAGAACGATGTTCATGTTCTTCATGCGCTCGGGGAAGATGCGCTCCCTCTTCTCGCGCTTGACTTGGTGCGCAAGATCCAACAGCGCACGAATCTCCTCGGGGGTGTAGTCGAGCAGGGTCAATAGATGTCTACCTTTGAACATAGCGGTTTTCCTTTCTTAAATCAAATTATTTTGTCTAAACTTATATCGGCTCCCGAATAAAGGGCATACTCATGCACCTCGGGCCGCCCCTGCCTCGGGACAGCTCCGCCGAGGGTATCTCGTGTACGGTAAAGCCCTTTTCGCGCAGGATGCGGTTGGTGACGTAGTTTCGGGAGTAGGTGATAATCTCACGGGGAGCTATGGCGAGCGTGTTTGCGCCGTCGTTCCACTGCTCGCGGGCGGCATCGATAACGCCGCCGCCGCCGCATTCTATGAGGTTTATCTCGTTCTTGCCGAGGGCGTCCTTCATCAAATCGACGAAGGGCAGGCGGCTTTCTTCAATCTGCAGCTTATCCTCCTCCTTTTTGAGGACGAAGCAGCGCAGCGAGGAGAGGATGTTCGGGTGTATCACAAAGGTGTCCACATCGACCATCGTCATCACAGTGTCGAGGTGCATAAAGGCACGAATCTTGGGTATGTTTATCGCAATTATGCGGGTGATGCCGGTCTGCGGCGAGATTAGGCGGTTTGCAACCAACTCAATGGCCTGCGGGCTCGTGCGCTCGGATATGCCGATGGCGAGCGTGGAGGCGTTCAAAACGAGGCAGTCGCCGCCCTCGATGTTGTGGATGTCGGTGCGGTCGTGCCACTTGCGAACCCAGCGGTATATAGGGTGATACTTGAATATGTATTTTGCAAACAGGGTCTCGCGCTGGCGCACGTTGTTTTGCATACGCGAGATGAGAACGCCGGTGCCGACGTTGGCAAAGGGGTCTCGGGTGAAATAGAGGTTGGGCATGGGGTCAACGTAGAACGGGTAGGCGTCGTCGATGTAGTCCACAAGATGCTTTTTTGCGTTTGAGGGGAGCTGGCTCTTTCTTATTCCGCCGCCCATAGTGGATATCAGCGTGTCGAGCGGCAGGGAGCTTAGGTATTCGGAGATCAGCTGCTCCGCTCCGGTCATCTGAATGTTCGCCTCGCGTACGTATTCCCAGATGAGTTCCTCCTTGCAGGAGGAGCTTTCAATCGCCTCCTTTAGGAGGTGTTCGAGGTAGAGCACGGTGACGCCGCAGTTTCTCAGCGTTTCGGAAAAAACATCGTGTTCCTCACGGGCATGAACGAGGTAGGGGATATCGTCAAAGAGCTGCCTTGCCATGTATTCGGGCATGAGGTTTTCAAGCTCTGCGCCGGGGCGGTGGACCATTACGGTGTTTAGCCTGCCAACCTCCGACTGGACGAGAATTGGGGAGTGCATAAGCGTTCAACTTCCTTTCGTAAAATAGGCAACGATGCCGTTATAGATGCCGAGTGCCATCGACTCTTGAAAGTCGGGGTCGGTTAAAAGCAAATCTTCCTCTGCATTGGTCATGTGTCCCATCTCGATATTGACTATCGGGCGGGAACACCAGTTAAAGCCGGTCTGGTCGTCACGCTCGGTGATGCCGCTCTGATTGCCCCGCATGATAAGCCCCGTAGCCTCACAGTAGCTGTCGATGATGCAGCGGGCAGCCTCAAGGCAGTCCTCGTAGTACGCCGTCCTCTGCCTCGTGGGAATGAGCATAAACGCCCCTCTTGCGGAGGAATCGTCCGAACCGTTGCAGTGCAGGCGGATGGCAAGGTCAACGTTCGTCTCGTTGAACAGCTCGGCTCGCTCCACGTTGGATATGTTTACCTCGTTTTCGGTGCGGGTCATTATCACGACTGCGCCCGAGTCCGTGAGCATCTGCTGCAAAAGCAGCGCAACCTGCAAATTCACCTCGTATTCATACACGAGGCTCTCAACGCCCCTCGTTCCACCGGAGACCTTGCTCTTCATCGTCGTCGAATCGGGGGCTATCGGCTCCTGCTCGGTGTTGGCTTGGCTCTGATGCCCCGGGTCCAGCCCGATAACAAGCCCCGACAGCAAATCGGGCTGCAAGGTAGGTTCGGGGGTGGGCGTTATCGGAGGCGTGGGTGTTGCAGTCTCGGCATCCGCCACCTCAATTCGCTCCGCCGTGGGCGTTGCCGCAGCCGTTGCAACGGGTTCGATTGTGGGTGCTGCCGTAGGCGCAGAAACATCTTGCCCACAGCCGAAAAGGACAATGGGAACGATGAGGCTAAGGCAGAAAACAAGCACCCTTTTCATGCTTACAGTGTAGCCTATATCTCTAAAAAAATCAAACAGAAAGTTTATTCTGCCAATCTGCATATTGTTGCAGAAATCACACCCATTTCCCGTTTCTGCTGTGCAGTATCAGCGGCGAAACGGGCGCAGAAGCGACCTCGGGCACGCCGCAGTTGTAGTCGTAGTTGGGATTGTAAAAAGGATCGGTGGAAACGAGCAGCGGGCGAAACACGTCCATAAGCCGCATATCGTTCTTAGCGTCTATCGCAACAGGTAAGGGCTGCAGCACACAAAGCTCGGCGTTCGGATTATAGACCGCTCGCTTGCCCATGGCCATCAACCGCAGGCAGTAGTCCTCCGAAAACCCCGCAACCTGCAGCGTTTCATCAAAGCCGCAAAGCTGCAAAAACAGCTCCCTGCTCGTCATAAGCCCGTCAATCGGCAGGACTGTAACGTTTCGTATCGTGCCCGCAAAATTCCTGTAAAGCGGGTCATTCTTCCTCGGCGCAAACCCGCTGTACAACGAAAAAAGCCCGCCGAACAAGCCCACAACCGTGCCGCAGCTATGCAGCGTGCCATCCCTGTTTATAAGCATGGAGCCCGCAGCCCCCACCCCGTCAAGCGCAAGTATGCCCATGAGCTGCTCCAAAAAATCCTCCCTGACGGGATAGCTCGCAGCGTTCAAAAACAACAGATATTCGCCTTCGGCATCGGCTGCACAGCGGTTAAGCAGCGCCGCTCGGTTGCAACTCTCCCCGCCGCCTATTATTCGGGCGGCGCCGTTCTTCTCAAGTGCCGAATAGAGCTTTTCAAGGCGGCTGTCGTGCGGGGCGGCGTCGGCTATGTAAAAACTGTAATTCGAATACACGCTCCCGCTTTCAAGACCCCTAAGCGTCCTCGAAAGCTCGTCCCTGCCCCGATCCGAGATTACAATCACCGACACGCTCTTAAACGCCGCAGGTGGGATGAAGCTCCGCCGCTCGCTCTCCCGCACCGCCCCCCTTGTCAAAAGCACCCGAGGTATGTGCGCAACCTTTGCAGCCGCCCCGCAAAGCCTTAAAACCAAGGAATGCGCCTCGTCCGCCACCCCGCCGCAGCTCTGAAACAGACGCTTCGACACCGCAAAGCAGTCGCCTATATAATTGACAAACATCAGCGTCTCCGGCGAGTAATCGGGCTTGAACCTCGGCTCCTTCCTAACCCCGTTCTCCACCCTGTCCTCGTCACAATAAATAAAATCCGCACCAAGCGCAATCTCAAAGGCGAAGCGGTACAGCGCATCACGGCTCAAAACCGAACCCTCGGGCACAAACAACAGAAAATCGCCCTGCGCCGAACCTGCCTCCGCCCGCCTCAACAGCGAAAAGCCCCTGTAACTCTGTGCGGATAGGTCCATCGCCCCGTCGCAAATTACACTTATCAGCGGCGGATGCGCAAAGCGAGTCCGCTCCTGCTCCGAAAGCTCAAGACCCGTCAACGCCGTGCGCTCCAAAAACTCTAAATAGTCGGTAGTATTCATGAACTTAGTGTGCCAAGGGTTTGAATGGTTTATGCGATGGGGGATTTTGTTTTGTTCTTTTCTTTTGCATTCGCCTTCCCCCCCCCGTAGGGGCGGATATCATCCGCCCCCGTGAAGTGGTAAACTAAAACTGGACACGGAGGGGGTAGAAAGCGGACAGGGAGTGGTATAACCCGACTTTTGCAAGCAAAACCATGACAACGAGATGAAGAATCCCTAAAT
>JAUNBP010000021.1 GCA_030526995.1 Clostridia bacterium | reverse complement strand
ACGCAACAACCCCCATTTTCGCTCTCGCTCAATAGGGGTTGTTTGACAGGCTGACTTGCCCGAAGGGCAAATTTCATTCGCAGCAAAAAGAAAAAGCCGCTGATGCGACTTTTTCTTTTTGGTGCGGTAGATGGGACTTGAACCCATACGCCTGCGCACACGCCCCTCAAACGTGCCTGTCTGCCAATTCCAGCACTACCGCGCAAGTAATAATATAGCTAAAAAAAACGAATCTGTCAACAGTTTTTTTCTTGGATTCATAGATTCGTTTTTGCTTGGGAAGAATAAGCGCATGAAAAAGATTTTGATGTTGATTTTTATCCTTTTGGCGCTCAATTTGGGGTGCAGGGGCGGCGAGGTAGCCCAAGAAGCACCCGTTGATATCGATATGCAGCCCTATCTGACCCTTACGGAATACTCAAAACAGCCCTTGAGCTTTTCAATCGATGAGGCGTCCTTCACGGTTGAGCCTGCCGATATAGGTCTTTGCTATACGAGCGGCGGACAAAGGCTTTGCGACGGTCAGGTTTTGATGGACTATTGCAACGCCCTTGAAGTTCTCTACACCGAGGAAAGCGAGGATGCAAGCATAAGTGCAACGGACAGCTTTGAAAATCCGTTCGTGGTGACGCTCTCAAAGGACGGGCGAAGCCTAAGTGCCAAGGAGGTGTTTGAATGCGTGATAAACAGCGGCACGGATGAGGTTGTAATTGGGGCGCAGCGCATAGCTCCCGATGTCACCACCGACTCCTTGCAGCAGCAAAATTCCCTTATCTCAACCTACACCACCTCCTTCGATTCCTCCACCTTGCGAAAGGAGAACCGTGTGTTTAACATTACAAAGGCGGCGGAGCTGATTGACGGCGTTGTGGTGGAGCCCGATGAGGTGTTCAGCATCAACGAGACGATAGGCGACCGCAACAAGAAAAACGGGTGGAAAACGGCAGGTGCGATAAGCGGCGGGAAATATGTTCAGGAATACGGCGGCGGGGTCTGTCAAGTGTCGAGCACCCTCTTCAACGCCGTGATGATGGCGGATTTGAAAATCGTTGAACGCCACCATCACAGCTGGCCCATGTCCTATGTTCCCATAGGCAGGGACGCTACCATCAGCACGGGCACAAAGGATTTTCGGTTTCAAAACACGACCGAATATCCCGTTACCATCCGCACCTATGTGGACCAATCCGCCTACAGCCTCACCATCTGCATATACGGCTTGAGGAGCAGCGACTACGCCTACATTGAGATAGAATCCGAAAAGACCGGCAACGTGGACAGCCTGCCAGATGAGGTGCATCTCGACGAATCCCTGCCCGCCAACACCAAGGTTGTGGAGCGGGAGGGGCGCCGAGGCAAGAAGTCCACAACCTACAAGCTGTACTACTCCGAAAGCGGGGAGCTTTTAGACAGGGTCGTTTCGCACAAGGACACCTACCCCTCCATTGCAGCAATAGTTTACCTCTCGCCCGACCTGTACTATTGACTCCGCTCAGCCCAGAGCCACGTCCAAAATCATCATCACGGTAAAGCCCAACAGCACGCCTATCGTGGCAAGCAGCTTGTTGTCCTTGAACGATTCGGGGATAAGTTCGGAACACACCACCGCTATCATTGCCCCTGCCGAAAAGGTCAGCGCAAGCGGCAACGCCGTCCTTACGGTCATTGCAAACAGCACACCTATCACGCCCGCAATCGGCTCCACTATGCCCGACGCCTGCCCAATCAAAAAGCTCTTCATGCGTGAAACCCCGTCCCTGCGAAGCGGCATTGCAACGCAAACGCCCTCGGGGAAGTTCTGCAAGCCTATGCCTATTGCAAGGCTTATCGCCCCTATGATGGAGGTTCCCTCAACCTTCAGCGCCACGCTGCCGAACGCCACGCCCACTGCAAGCCCCTCGGGGATGTTGTGCAGGGTCACCGCCGTCGTCAACTTTATTGAGCGCAGCATCCTGCCGTTGTTTCTTTCGCGTGATCTGCCCTTGCACAGCAGCAGGTCCGTTCCCATTATAAAGCCGCCACCGAGCAAAAAGCCCACTGCCGCCGTGAGCCAAGCGTTGTTGCCAAGCTCGGTTGACAGCTCTATCGCAGGGGCGAGCAGCGACCAGAACGATGCCGCTATCATGACGCCGCCCGCAAAGCCCATCATGGTATCCAAAATCCTTTGATTCATCGATTTCATGAAAAAAACCAAGGATGCCCCCGCAGCCGTCACCGCATAGGTGAACAGCGTTGCAAGGAAACCTTGGAGTACGGGATCGAGTGATAAAAATGCCGACAAAGCGCACCTCCGTAATATCTAAACGTTTTTAGACATAATATGCGCTTTTGGAAAAACGGTTACATATCGTCCTCCCTCAGCCTATCAACCTCTCGAAGCAGGGCTATCATCCTCAAGGAATCCTTGTCGAGCGGCCCTTCCTCCCCGCCCATGCAGGCGGAGCATTTTGTAAAGCATTCGGGACAGATACAGCCGCTGTCCAAGCCCTTTTCGTTTTGAACCATGTAGGTTCCGCATTTTTGACAACTGCAGCGCATTTTCAATCCTCCTTGAGCTGATAATATCATCTTTTATCGGTCTTTGCAAATCTGTCGATTTATGCTACAATGGTCTTGTGAAGAAATGCGTTTTTTGCCTGTGTTTGGCTTTTATTTTCATATTGATGTCCTCGGGCTTCAGCAGCGGGCAGGATGAGCTTATAGCCCAAGGCAGCAAGGGCGACAAGGTCGTTCGCTTGCAGCAGCGGCTGTTCGACTTGGGCTACTATACCTACAAGCCCACGGGCAGCTTTCAAGTTGTGACAAGAAATGCGGTCATAGCCTTTCAGCAGAGGGCGGGAATCATGTCCGACGGAACCATTGGCAGCGAAACGGAGGAGCTAATCTTTTCAAACGCTGCGCCCCGTCCCGTATTCTCCCCCGTAATCCCGATAACCTACACGGCGAGGACCACCTATCAGCTGAGCGGCACGGCCATGGAATGGTTTACGGTGCGCTCGTATCTAAACCCCGAAACCGTCTATGTGGTTACGGATGCTTACAGTGGCGAAAGCGCAAACCTGAGATTTTTGGAGGGCGCCTACCATGCCGAGATGCAGCCCGCCACCGAAGCGGACAGGCGCATAATAAGCGGCTGGCTGGGCTCTGCCAACAGCTTTTACAAGTGTGCGGTCGTAATTACTATTCAAAACAGGGCGGTGGCAGCGTCGATACAATGGAACGGCAACAACCTCTGCGTGTACTTTAGCGAAAGTCACTCCCACGTTGCGGGGCTTGACGATGTGGAGCACAATGCGCTCGTATCCGCCGTGACAAGGCCTTAAAAGGGTTCTCCGCTCAAAATCTCAAGGGCTATCGCTATTTTTTCAAGTCGAACGTTTTTTATCCTTCCCGTATCTATCGAAAACGTCATCGGGGTCATGGTTAAAAAGTCTTTAAGCTGCTCCTCGTTCACCGCAACCTCATAGGCTATCTGCTTTCTGCTAACGTTTTTGTTGCGCTTGCAAAACAGCTCCCAAACCTCTGCATTGGAATAATCCGACTTGTTGAAGGCCGCCCTTATCTCTTGGAGGTAGCTTTCATTCGGAATTACCTTTATGAGCCTGCCCTCGGGCTTTAATATCCTCGAAAAGGACTCGTAATGTGCAGGGGAGAGGATGTTCAAAATCACATCGGCGCAGCCCTCCTTTAAGGGAAGGTTGGCAAGGTCTGCAACAAGCCAAGCGGTATCCTTGCAGCCCTTTGCGGCGATTGCAATTGCCTCCTTTGAAAGATCTATCCCTATCTTATGCTCACAGGGATAAACCTTGCTCGTAAAATACCCGTCACCGCAGCCCGCATCCACTATCGTATCGGTCTGCTTCAGCAGCCCGTTTATCGCCTCGATAAGCCTATCGTAAAAGCCGCCCTCCAATATCCTCCTTCGTGCCTCGAAAAGCTCAAAGTTGTACCTCGTGGGCCTTTGCGAGGGAACTAAATTTACAAAGCCCCTCTTGTTGCAGTCGAAACAATGCCCGTTTGTACAGATAAGGGAGCCACCCGTAAGCTCAAAGCTCCCCCCGCATTTGGGGCAGCGCAGCATCGATACGGTCTTTTCTATTGCGTGTAGCTTGCTCATGAAAATATTATATCTTACTTTACAAGCCGTGGCAAGGTGTGAGATAATTACAGCATGAAAACGAGAATTAAAATCATTGGTGACAGCCTCGCCTCGGGCATGGGAACGAGCGGAAGCGTGGTTACAGACGAGTTGCTTGCCCGCTGCAACGGGCAGACCTTCTATCGGAGAAGCGGCGGTTGCGGCTGGGCCCAACTGCTTAAAAAGGAGTATCCAAAGCTCGATATAATAAACTGCGGCTGCGACGGGATGACCTCCACCCAAGCTCTTGCTTGCCTAAGGGAGCTGTACAGCCCCTCGGACGATACCGTTATGCTGCTTTTGGGGGCGAACGATAGGAAGGAAGTATCGGGCATGGACAGGCTCTATCGCAATTTGACTGCGATTGTAACCGAGATAAAAAGGGACGGCAACCTGCCCGTCCTCTTGACGCCGAATCCCGCAAGCCGACAAAACGAGGCTCGAAGTGACAGGCTCTATCACCATTGTGACGTTGTAAAGGTAGTTCGTAGCATTTCTTTGGAGCTTGGCGTTCCTCTTATCGATATCCATTCGGATATACTCGCAAGCGGAGTCGATGTTGAAAGCATCATGAGCGGTGGGGACGGCAATCACCCTACCGACAGGATGGCTGCCCTGATGTACGCTTGTGTAAGGCGGGGTCTTGGGCTCTAATACTCGTCTATGCAGAAGCAAATTTGTTTTGTAAACGCCTGACCGCTGCCTTCGTAGCCGAAGATGAATCTCAAAAGCTGCCCATCGTCCATGGTGCGGGCGAGCTTTTGGGGACAGTCGAACAAGGACAGGAGCTTATCTCGAGAGATAAGGGCGTAGACGTTCATGGGTTTTACTTCTCCCGCAACGTCGGCATCGGGCGGGAGCTTGCCCGACAGGGGCTTTTTGCAGACCTTATGCAGGGCGGCAAGCAGGGGAACGAAGGAGCCTTGCGAGAGGGCTTCCTCTATGTAGACCTGCTCATCCGTCTCGTAGTAAACGCAATAGCCGTTTGATATAAGCAGGGTCTTTGCGTTGTCGGAGCGGTAGTCCATCAGCTTTAATTTGAAGTCCGACCTGCTCCTTGCAACCATTCCGCAATACCGCTTTGAGATACTTTGATAGAGCCTAAAAGCCGCCTCCTCGCTCCAAGGCAGCACCTCCGCCCCCTCGCTACCAAAGCTCGCTTGGTTGATAAACAGGGTGTCAGTGCAGTGGACAAAGCCCAAGGAGGCGTAGATATCGGGATTTACGGGGCGGTTGAAGGCTATCGGTATTCCGCTCTTTTTGGCTGCGCTCATCTGCGATTGGAGCACCGCCTTCATAAGCCCCTGCCCTTTGAAACTCTCCTTGGTAGCAACCCCCGATATCATAAGCGCTTCGACCTCCCTTTGCCGAAGCCGAATATTCATCACGGTACCGTGGGATACGGAGACGAGTTCGTCTCCCTCAAAGGCGCCCCATGTGTTATCGCTCGGATATCGGTTTTGAAAGAACCAGTCCACAAAGGCAGCGGAGTCCTCATAAAAGGTCGCCTTCCACAGTTCAACGGCGCTGCGCCCGTCCTCTCGTGTAAGCCTGCGTATCTGCATCACAGTTTTCTCCTGCTGTTGCTTCGGTAATGAACGCTGAGCACAATTCCTACGCATATCATCGTGGCAAGCATATTGGAGCCGCCGTAGCTTATCAGCGGGAGCGGTATGCCTGTGACGGGCATGACTCCGAGGTTCATGCCTATATTTTCAAACGTGTGCGTTAAAAGCATTGCCATGCAGCCGACGACCAAACACCTGCCGTACATGTCCTTGGTGTTTATCGCTATCATGAGCCACCTGAAAAGCAGGATGAAGTACAGTAAGCATAAGATAATCGCTCCGAAAAAGCCCAAGCCCTCGCCTATGCCCGAAAAGATAAAGTCGGTATGGCGCTCCGGCACGTAGCCCGTTTGGGTGAGCGTGCCTGCAGTGAAATAGCCCTTGCCCCAAAAGCCGCCCGAACCTATTACTTCCTTTGCCCTTATGACGTTGAAGCCGTCGCCCAAAAGATCGAGCGTGGGGTCCAAAAACACCCTTATCCTCGCCTTTTGACTGTTATTCAAAACGAAATAATAGACGAGGGGCATACTGATTCCGAGCGTCAATGCGCCGCCCAACACATAGCCCCAGCTTATCTTGGCGGCGAACATTATCGCGACGAAGATTGCGACATAGACCAACGCCGTGCCGAAATCGCCCTGAAGCGCAACCAGCACGAACAGGGCTGCGAGCATTAAAAAGGCTGCAAGCACGTCCGTAAAGCGGGACATCTTGCCCCGCTTTGCCACCACCTGCGCCGAATGCTTGGACAGCGACAGAATTAGCGCTATCTTGCAAATCTCGGAGGGCTGAAAGGCTCGGGTGCCAAACTTGTACCAGCCGAACACGCCACGGGTCGATTCTCCGATGATAATCAGGATTGCCAAAAGGATGATTCCGACAAGGTAGACCCACTTGGTGAACGGCTTGTACTTTTCGTAATCGAGCAGCGCCACGGGGATTAGGACTATCAGCGAGATGATGATATTGCCCGCCTGCCTGCCGAAGTATTCAAAGTTTAAGCGGCTCGTAAAGTCCTCAAAGGTCTCCTCGGTGCCGTCGAAGGGGTCGGAAAGAACGTTCAACAAGGTGACCAGTCCGAACAGCAGCAAAATTGCAACTATAACGACGGTCACAACGTCTATATGAGCCTTCTTTTCGAGCTTCCTTCTATCCTTTTTCAAATGATGAACTCGTCCTTTGCCTTGGGTGCTGCGTTTAGCTCGGCACGCTTATTTTCGTAGCCCGCCTTTCCCAACAGGGCATAGGTGGCGTTTTTGCCCTCCTCCACCCCGGGCTGGTCGAAGGCGTTGAGATTCAAAAGTTCCCCTGCAAATGCGGTCATTACCTCGAACAGATATAAAAGCTGGCCCACGGTGAACGCATTGACCTCGGGCAGCGTTATCGTATTGGACAGATGCCCGCTCTTCATGACCGCATACTCGGTTGCGCTCTGCTCCGCCTTTATAAGCTCGTTCTGCGTGTGGCCACAGAGGAAGGAAACGTCCTTTATGTCCATATAGCCGTCGGGAATTGCCGTAACCTTTCTGTACTCGTCCACGCCGATAAAGGTTATCACCTTGTCGAACGGGCCCTCGGTGTAGAGCTGAACCTGCGAATGCTGGTCGGTAACGCCCAAGGCCTTGACCGGCGTTTGCCCCGCATATATCTCGTTGCCCTCGTTGTCAAACCGCTTGCCGAGGGACTCCGCCCAAAGCTGGGCGTACCAGTCGGAGATGTACTTGAGCGAATCGGCATAGGGCATGACTACGTGGATGTTATGCCCTCTTTTAAGCGCCTCTATCTGCATTGAAGCAAGGAGGTAAGCAGGGTTTTTCCAAACGTCTTCACAGGCCGTAAGCTCGTCCATGTATGCCGCACCCGCAAGCAGCTCGCGAATATCTATCCCGCAGACCGCCGCCGCAAGCAGGCCCACGGGGCAGAGCTCGGAAAACCTGCCGCCTACGCCGTCGGGAACGATGAAGGTGGTCAAATTCTCGCGCCTTGCTATCTTTACAAGGTTGCCCTTCTCCTTATCGGTGGTTGCAATAAGATGGCTTGAAATATCCTCTCCCAATTCCTTATGCAGAAGGTCGGTGACTATCAAAAGCTGGGACATCGTTTCGGAGGTGCCGCCGGACTTTGTGACGACGTTGAACATGGTCTTTTTCACGTCTATGACGTCCAAAAGTGCAGCCATGCGCTCGGGGTCCACGTTGTCCTCCACATAGAGCTTCGGGGTCTTTCTCTTATCCTTTGAAAGTTCGTTGTACCTCGGATGGCACAGTGCCTGATGCACGGCTATCGGGCCTAAGGCGCTGCCGCCTATGCCCAAGACCACGAAGCTGTCAAAGTTCTCCTGTATGCTGCGGGCGCAGTCCTCTATCTGCTTTACTATCTCGTCCTGATTGTAGGGCAGCTCTCGCCACTTCATCTGACCCCGCTTTGCCTTCATGCCCTCGACGGAACGGCTGAGCGGGAGCTTTTCTATGCTCTCCCGTGTCAAGCCCTTCTCGCCTATGTTCTCGCTCATCATATTGTTCACATCGACACGTATGCGCATTGAATTGCGCCAAGCCTTGTCCTCGTACCTTCTCATAAAAAACCTCCATATTTTTCTACTGTAATACTACCACATATTTGGGCTAATGTGAATAGAATAGTTCCTGCAAGCAGCGATAAGCCTCGCCCAATTCTTCAAGTTTGCCGTAGGTATCGCTGTAAACCTCGATAAACAGCGGGCTTTTGTAGCCCACGCCCTCCAAGGCGGATTTTAGCCTGCCAAAATCGAACTCGCCCTTGCATGGCATAAAGGGGCGTGAAATGCCGCCGATGAACTTGTAATCGCAAAGATGCACGTTTATCAGGTCCTCGCCTATAGCATCAATATAATCGAAGGGGGAGGTTCCGCTGCGAACCGCCTGCTTTATGTCGAGCACGAACTTTAGCTTGCCATCCCCGAGCCCGTCTTTTAGCATTCTGCCGTACTCGCTGTCGTGGTATATGCACCAGCTCACGTTTTCAAGCGCAAGCGTGAGCCCGCTCGCCCTTGCAACCTCCGTAAGCTCCCTAAACCTTTCAAGAATCAGCTCGTCCTGCAAGTTCTTTGCTGCCCCCGAAAGATGCGCTGCCCCGTGCATTACATAGCATTTTGCGCCCAAGATGCCGCCCGATTCCAAGACCTTTTTGTAGATATCGAGAGCGTCGCTGCGCTGCCTTCTATGTATCGAAAAGAGCTGCGACTCGAACTGGGCGCTCATAGGGTGGACGCTGTAAACTCCGACGCCCGCAGCCTCCATGCGCTTTTTGAGCAGGCGGCAGTAGGATGGCTCGTATTCCGAAAACGTGTTCAAAAACACCTCCGCTAAGTTTGCGCCGAGACTTTTTATCACCGAAAAGCAGTCCTCGGTGTCAAAGCGGTTGAATAAACACGCCGTGGATATCCCTATTTCCATATTATTTTCTCCTCCAATCCTCACCCTATATTATAGCAGGCAAAAAAATGTTTGCTTACAAAAAAATTTTTTAGATTTTTTCGTTTTACCTGTTTACAAATGAGTTTTTTTCGTGTATGCTATACGAGTTGAAAAACATTACAATTATAATTTAAGGGAGCATTAAAATGATTGACTTAACAATGAACCGTGACAATTTGAAGCGTGCCGTTGAGAGGGCACGTGAAAAGGGAATCATCATCCCGACCTTTGCACAGATGCAAAACCCCGATTTGATTCCGCAGAAGATTAAGGATCAGCTTGCATCGGTGGGGCTGTGGGATATCAACCCGCTCAACCTGTTCCGCATCACATGGCGCAACAACCCCGTTGAAAAGGGCGGCGACGGAACCTATGGCGATGTCAACTACATCGAAGTTCCCTCCTCCCTCTCGGGCGTAAAGGCGAGAATCGTTATCCTCGTCGGCAAGTGGTTCCCCACGGGTTGCCACAAGGTTGGCGCATCCTTCGGTTGTCTCGTTCCCCGCTTGGTAACCGGTCAGTTCGACCCGACCTACCACAAGGCGGTTTGGCCCTCCACCGGCAACTACTGCAGGGGCGGCGCCTACAATTCCGCACTCTTGGCCTGCAACTCCATTGCAATCCTCCCCGCCGAGATGAGCCAAGAGCGTTTTAACTGGCTCAAAGAGGTCGCAGGCGAGGTCATCGCAACCCCGGGCTGTGAGTCCAACGTTAAGGAAATCTTTGACAAGACTTGGGAGCTTCGCCGTACCCGTGAGGACGTCGTTATCTTCAATCAGTTTGAAGAGATGGGCAATCCGCTCTGGCACTATCAGGTAACCGGCAAGGCTCTGTACGATGTGATAGAGTTCATAAAAGGTGAGAACGGTCACTTTGCGGGCGCCTGCTTTACCTCCGGTTCCGCAGGCACGATGAGCGCAGGCGACTACCTCAAGGAGAAGTATCCCGATTCCAAGCTCGGCGTAGGCGAGGCGCTTCAGTGCCCGACGCTGCTCAACAACGGCTTTGGCGGCCACAGGATTGAGGGCATCGGTGACAAGCATGTGCCGTGGATTCACAACGTTAAGAATACCGACATGGTCGTTGCAATCGACGACGAGGACAGCCAGAGGCTGTTGCGCCTGTTCAACGAGCCCGAGGGTCACAAGTACCTCATCGAGCAGATGGGCGTTCCTGCGGAATTTGTGGAGCAGCTTTCCCTGCTCGGCATCTCCGGCATTGCAAACATGCTGTGCTGCATAAAGATGGCAAAGTACTACGAGCTGACCGAAAACGATATCCTCGCAACCGTTGGCACCGACTCCGCCGTGATGTATCAGAGCCGCATCAACGAGCTTTGTGAAGCGGACGGCGCATACACCCCGCTTATGGCGGCTGCCGACTGTGCGGAGCATCTCAGAGGAATCCGCACCGACAACATGGAGGAGCTCACCTACGAGACCCGCAAGAGGGTTCACAACCTCAAGTACTACACCTGGGTTGAGCAGCAGGGCAAGGACGTTGCCGAACTCAACGCTCAGTGGTATGACAGGAATTACTGGAAGAACATTCATAACCAGATGGACGAAATCGACGCCTTGATCGACGAGTTCAATGCGGAAGTAGGACTTCTGTAAGTCTAAACAGCATCAAACGGCGGCGCCAACGCACCGCCGTTTTTTGGTTTTTGGGTTTTTGGTTTTTTTCTTGTACTTTCCTTTTATGAAAAAGGAAAGTACCAAAGGAAAACATATAAGAGTAAGATGGAATCTTTTCTAAACCTTAAATTCACCTTCCTATACGCTTTTCTTTGTTGCTTTCTTTTCGCGTCCGAAAAGAAAGCAAGAGAAAAAACCCCCAACTACCCGCTACTTGTTGTTTGCCCTGTGCAGTATCATCTCCGCTGCGATGGATATGGCAATCTCGGCGGGGGTTTCGGCCTTTATAGGCAGTCCTATCGGGGAGTGAATGCGGGCAAAGTCCTCCTCGTTGAAGCCGAGCTCTAAAAGCTTTTGCCTCGTGTGGGCTACCTTGTGACGGCTGCCGATGCAGCCGATGTAGGTTGCGGGGGTTTTTAGAACCTGCGACAATATCTCAAAGTCCGACTGATGCCCCCTTGTCATTATGACCGCATAGTCGCTCTTTTGGGGCAAAAGCTCCTCGGGCAGGGCTGAAAAGTCCGCCTTTTTCACCCCGTCGGCACTTGGGAACAGCTCGGGTTTTGTAAACTCCTCCCTGTCCTCTATAACGATTACTCTAAAGTCCACCGAGGCAAGCACCGACACCAAGGCACGGGAAACGTGCCCGCCTCCGTAGAGGAAAACCTTGCCTGCGCTCGTGAGCTTTTCAACGTAGAGCCTGCCGTTTACGGGTGCGGGCGGTTCGGTTGTAACCGTATAGCTTATAACCCGCTCGTCTGCAACCTCGGTTACAAGGTAGCTGTCGGAGTTGCTATCGAGCGCCGAAAGCACGGCTTCCACCTGTGCGGGGCTGTCAAACACCTGAATCGATATCAATACGTCACCGCCGCAGACCATGCCAAGGTCCGCTATGTCCGCCTTGTTCAGCGAAAAGCCCTTGACCAGCGAATTCCCGCTCTTTATAAGCTCATGGCTTAAAAGCGTTGCCCTATGTTCAATTGCGCCGCCGCCAACGGTTCCCATTGCGGTTCCGTCTAAAAAGACCGCCATCCTTGCCCCCTGCCCTCTCGGGGTGGAGCCGTGCGAGGCGAGCACGCTGCAAAGTGCAACGCGCTCACCTGCGTTAAGATGCGATTGAATATCCGAAAACAGTTTTTTCATCGTCTTATCCTATCGAGTTTGCCAAAAGCTCCTCAACCTGAGCCTCGGTTATCTCGCAGTGATAGAACAGCTCATAGTACCTGATTACCTCCGCCGTGAGGTCGAAGTCCACCGCATCGGGATAGAGCAGGGTGGAGAGCCACATCATGCCGAGGTAGCGCTGAACCGACGGCGGGAAGCCCATCCAGTTGTAGGGGCCGAACGGAACCTCGTAGTAGTTGCCGTTTTGAATTGCGGTGAGGTTTGCCCATGCTTCGTCCGTGCCTACGGTTGCATAGATGCTGTCGGGCGCAAAGAGGATTACCTCGGGATCCCAGAGATAGAGCTGCTCCAAGTTCACCTCGTTGCCGGTGCCCCTGCTCGAAACGTCGTCAACCACGGCCAGATTGTTGCAGAGCAAATCCAAAATCTCCGCATGATAGGAGGTGTTGGCAATGACGTTGGTGCCGGTGTCGCCCAAGCAGTAGACAACGCTCTTCTTCTCGACGGAATTTGCAAGCGCAAGCGTCTTTGAATAGACCTCCTCGCAGTAGGCAGCCAAAACTTCTGCTTCCTCCTCCATGCCCAAAAGCTCGCCCAACATGCGGTAGGCGTCGGCTGCGGTTTCGGTCGTCATCGTTATGTGAACGAACGGAAGTCTGGTCTGCTCCTGCAGCGCGTTCATGTCCTCGACTATCGTGTCCTTGGGTTCACCGACGTCGATTACAACCTGTGCGCCGGAACCTAACAGGGTTTCGAGGTTTAATTCGCCCTTGCCGCCGTAGAGCTGTCCCAACAGGGGCAGGTTGTAGTATTTCTCGTCAAAGTATTCCTTGGCGGTCTCGTCCCACTCGTTGGCAATGCCCACCAGCTTGTCCGGTGCGAGTGCGAAAAGCACTATCTGTGCCAGCGGGCCTGATATGGCTATGTTGTCAATCGTGTAGGGAATCTCGACCTCCCTGCCCGTCGAATCGGTAAAGATTCGGGTTGAGGGTACCGCCGTGGGCTCGGCAGTAGGCTCCTCGGTGGGCTCGGTGACTGCGGGTTCCTCCGTGGGATCTGCCTGAACCTGCGGCTCCGCCGTGGGTTCCTCGACCTCCTGTGTCTTTGCACAGCCTGCAAGGCAGGCGAGCAACATTAGGATTGCCAATAACAATGCGCTAACTTTCTTCATTTTTTTCACTCCATTCTATATTTTTCGTTTCTATGATAATAACGCCCATTTTGCGTTCCATAGGCAGATAGTAGGGAAAGGGCGGCTGCCCCTCCACAAGCCGCAACAGGACTTCCTCTTCGTCAATGTGCCCCGTGCTGCCGCCGTAGATTGAGAAAAAGTCCATCGCCGCCTGCTTGTTTCTAAACGGCTGTCCCGCTTCGAGCGACAGCAAAAAATGCTCGAACGGAATCCTTGCATTTGTAAGCCTTGTCTCGGTATCGCTAAGCGTGTGGGTTCTAACCTCGGTGGGCTTTAGGGAAAACCGCCGTGCGGTAAGGTCACGCTTTATCAAAATTGCCCTGCCTTCCTCCTTGCACTGCTGCTTTGCAAGGCGCAAGCTCTCAAATACATCCCCGAAAAAGCAGAACACCATAGCGTCGTAGGGCTCCTTTGGGGGAAGGTTTTTTATATCGCCGCAGAGAATCTTTAGATGCCCTGCCCCCTCGTTCAGCCTCGCTGCCGAGGCTGCCGCAAGCTCGTCCTTTTCAACCCCGCTTACCGTAAAGCCGTACCTTGCAAGCTCGGCTCCCAAAAAGCCCAAGCCGCAGCCCGCATCGCAGACGCTGCCGCCCTTTTGTATGTAGGGTGCGATTGCCTTTGCGAGCTCTTCGTAGAAATGCGTGTAGCTTGCAAAGTCGCACATCAGCTCTATGGACTTTTCACTCCACACTATCATCTATCAAGACGGCTCCTCTCTCTATGGTGGCGTTAACGCCGTACAGTTCCCTTATAAGCTCGCTCGTCAAGACCTCATAAGGGCTGCCCCAAGCCCTAACCGTGCCGTCCTTTATCGCAAGCAGATTGTCTGCATATCTGAGGGCGTGCTGGGGATTGTGCGTGGACAGAAGTATGGAATAGCCGTCCTTGCACAGCTTTTCGGCGGTGCGCAGGACGAGGTGCTGATTTCCAAAATCAAGGTTTGCAACCGGCTCGTCCATAAGCAGGATTTTCGCATCCTGAACAAGGGCTCGGGCTATCAAGACCAACTGCTGCTCGCCGCCCGAAAGGCGGGTGTAGCTTCGGTTTGCAAGGCTCTCTATGCCGAGCAGCGCAAGGGCTTGTTGAACCCGCTCGTACTGCGCCTTCTTGGGCGCTGCAAGTGTTGAAAGCTGCGGGGCGGTTCCCATCAAAACCATGTCGGTGACCGAATAGTTGAAGGCGGGATAGTGCGACTGCGGAATGTACGCCAAAAGTTGCGATCTGCGCTTTGCAGAAAAGGAGCTAATCTCGGTTCCGTCTATCGATATTCTGCCCCGATATCTTTTAAGCAAGCCCAAGATGCAGCGGAAAAGCGTGCTCTTGCCCGCCCCGTTGGCGCCCAAGACCGCAAGCATCTCGCCCTCGGACAGCGAAAACGAAAGGTCGGATAGTACCCTGTGCTTTCCGTAGGCAAAGCTGATATTTTCAACCGAAAGAAGCATATCAGGCACGCTCCTTTCTCATTATTAAGAACAGGAAGAACGGTGCGCCAATCACGGCGGTCAGGATTCCTATCGGAATCTCTATCGCAAGCAGGCAGCGTGCGAGGTCGTCGGTCAAGAGCAAGAAGGTTCCTCCGAGCAGCATGGAGGCGGGAAGCAGCAGCCGAAAATCGTTTCCTACTAACTTTCTGCAAAGATGCGGAATCACGAGTCCCACCCAGCCTATCATGCCCGAAACCGAAACCGAGGCGGCGGTCAAAAGTGTTGCGCAAATGATGACAACAAATCGCAACAAAGATGTGTTCACGCCGAGCGTTTTTGCCTGCTCATCGCCCAGCGTCAGGAGGTTTATCCGCCATGAGAGCAAAAGTAGCGGTAAAAGCCCCGCCGCCATCGGAATCAGTGCGAACAAAAGGTCGCCCGTTTTGGTCGCAGAAAGGCTGCCCATCAGCCAGTAGGTTATCTGCGGGAGTTGATTTGTAGTGTCGGCAACGAGTTTTATAAACGAGGTTCCCGACGAAAACAGCGAACTAATCATGATTCCCGCAAGAATTAAATTCGTTATCTGCTTGCCCGGCGCAAGCCTGCCTATGATAAATACCACCGCCACGCACAGGATGCCAAAGGCAAACGCAAAGGTGGTAATCCCGCCCGACGCCAAGCCTATATAGATTGCAAGCGCTGCGCCAAAAGCGGCACCCGAGCTTGCGCCCAAGATGTCGGGGGATGCCATCGGGTTTTGAAAGACCATCTGATAGGTGGCTCCGGCAGCGGAAAGCGAACAGCCAACCAAGATTGCAAGCGCAATTCGAGGCAGGCGGATGTTCCAAACGACGCTGTGCAAAACGTCGGCATAGGAAATTTCGGCACCGAGTATGCTGCCCTGCCAAATGTAGCCTCCCGCAGCCTCGGAGTAGATGCGCTCCGCTCCGAATATCCTGCCGAAAACAACCTCGATAACCTCGCCAATGGATATGCCGTAGTTGCCGAGACAGACCGAAAACAGTGCTGAAAGGATGAGCCCTCCGCCCAACACCAACAGCACCCACCATCTGCTCCCGCCTCTATTCAGCCGTTTTTCCACTGCGACTCCAACCTCCGAGCGTTATTCTCTAAAAAGTATCACGGTATAATTATACCACGGTGATAATGCTCTGTCAAGGACTTAAAATATAGCGGAGCGCTTGAGGGCTGCTCAAACGCTCCGAAAAGTTATAATGTTTTGGTTTTATGGGCTAATTTACTCCAAAAAGTCCTTGAGGCGCTTGCTTCTGGACGGGTGGCGGAGCTTTCTTAGAGCCTTTGCCTCTATCTGGCGTATGCGCTCACGGGTTACGTTGAACTCCCTTCCGACCTCCTCCAAGGTGCGGGCCTTGCCGTCGTCGAGTCCGTATCTTAGGCGCAGAACCTTTGCCTCCCTCGGCGTTAGGGTTGCGAGCACCTCCATGAGCTGCTCCTTTAGCAGCGTGACTGCGACCGCCTCGGCGGGGGCGGGGGCGTCCTCATCGGGGATGAAGTCGCCCAAATGGCTGTCATCCTCCTCGCCTATCGGGGTTTCGAGCGACACCGGCTCCTGTGCTATCTTGATAATCTCGCGCACCTTGTCCTCGGATATGCCCATCTCCTTTGCTATCTCGTCGGGTCTTGGCTCCCTGCCGTACTCCTGCACGAGCTGGCGGTTGACTCGAATCAGCTTGTTGATGGTCTCTACCATGTGTACGGGGATGCGGATTGTTCTCGCCTGATCTGCAATCGCCCTCGTTATCGCCTGACGAATCCACCACGTTGCATAGGTTGAGAACTTGTAGCCCTTGCGATAATCAAACTTCTCCACCGCCTTGATAAGGCCCAAGTTGCCCTCCTGAATCAAGTCCAAAAACAACATGCCCCTGCCGACGTAGCGTTTTGCAATCGAGACTACGAGCCTTAAATTCGCCTCGGCAAGCTGGTGTTTGGCTTCGGGGTCGCCCTCTGCCATCCTTGTTGCAATTTCAACCTCCTCCTGTGCCGTAAGAAGGGGAACCTTGCCTATCTCCTTTAGGTACATCCTTACAGGGTCGTCGATGTTGATGCTCTCCGAGACCTGAAGTATGCTCTCTATAGAGGCTATCTCCTCGTTGATGTCCTCGGGAACCTTGACTTCCTCGACAACGTCGATGTTAAGCTCCTCGATGTCATCATAGATTTTCTCCACCTGCTCCTGATCCAATTCCAGTTCGGAAAGGGTGTCCATAATCTCCTTGTAGGTTAGAACTCCCTTGGTTTTCCCGCTCTCCAAAAGCTCCGTTACCTTGGTGCGATAGTCCTTTGCTGTCATTCTTTCTTCCCGCCTCCTAAATATTATTTGATTGCCCGAATGCAGAGTTGTATCTCTTTTAGTATGTCCGCTTTTTCCGCTGCGGAAAGCTGCGGCTCCTTTAGTTTTTCCTGCAATGAGGCGAGCCGCTCCTCATTTGAAAGCCTGTCTATTCGACCTATTACCTCTTTGACCGTCCTTATCGGGTCCGTCTGTACGCCCTCGTCCTTCAATATCGATGAGATGCGTTCGGCATCCTTTTGCTCAAGTCCCGCAACGTAACTCGCCATTGAAAAATCGCTTTTGCCCATGGCGTCGAGCAGGCTTGCGTAGGTGTCAATGCTGATATATTTCTTTGTGTCGCTCTCTTGCAAAAGCTGCAACGCACCCTTGTTCTGCAATGCTGCGCCTATCAGCGACCGCTCCAAAAGCTCCCGAGCCGTCTCCTCCTCATCGGTTTTACGTCTTATCCCGCCCCTTGAAAGCCGTGAGGTGCTAAGCTGCGAGCTGCCGCCCCTGCCGCCCTGCCGTTTGAGCGATTGGACGTCATAGCCGGTCTTTTTGGCAAGGAGGTTGTAATACCTCTCCTGTTCCACGGGCTGCAGCGTTGCAATATAGGCACACGCCTGCTTTGCGTAGTTCTCCCGCTCGTTCTCGCTGTCCATGTTCACGCCCGCAGCCATGCTTTCGAGCTTGAATGCATTGAGCGTAAGCGCCGACTGTTTCAGCCTGTCAAAGCCGTCCCTGCCGTATATCTGTACGTACTCATCGGGGTCGAGGTTGTCCGGAAAGGCAATAACGTGCACGTTCAAGCCCTCGTTTTTCAGTATCTCCATGCCCCGAATCGTTGCGCTCTGTCCGGCGGCGTCGCCGTCATAGGCTATGTAAACGGTCTCAACATATCGCTTGATAAGCCTTGCCTGCTGCTGGGTCAGGGCGGTTCCGAGGCTCGCGACCGCATTTTCAACGCCCGCCTTGTACAGCCCTATAACGTCCATGTAGCCCTCGACCATCACAAGGTCGCCCTGCTTGATGTTCTTTTGGAGGTTGAGCCCGTACAGGTTGTTCCTCTTATTGTATATCGGCGTGTCGCCGGTGTTGATGTACTTGGGCTTGCTGTCGTCCAAAACCCTCGCTCCAAAGCCCAAGACCCTGCCGTTGGTGCCGATTATCGGGAATATGAGCCGATTTCTGTAAGCGTCGTAGCTTGAGTTTTTGTCGGCGTTTTGCACGAGCAGCCCTGCATCGACAAGCTCCTTCTCCGAAAAGCCCTTTTGAGTAAGATGCACCTTAAGCCTGTCCCATTCGTTCGGGGCGTAGCCTATGCCGAATCTTAAAATTATCTCCTTTTGCAAGCCTCTGCGTGCGGCATAGTCCCTCGCAACCTTGCCCTCGGGGGCTATGAACTGCTCGCAATAGTACCTTGCAGCCTCCTTTACAGCCTCGTACAGCCGCTCTCTGTACGCACGCTGCTTTCTCAGCGCATCGTCGTTGACCTCACGGGGCATCTCCATGCCGACACGGTTTGCGAGGAACTGAACCGCCTCGACAAAGGGCAGCCGCTCTATATCCATTATGAACTGTATCACCGTGCCGCCCGCATGGCAGCCGAAGCAATAGAACAGCTGCTTGTCCGGCGAGATCGAAAATGAGGCGGTCTTTTCACCGTGCAGGGGACAAAGCCCCCAGAGCTTTCTGCCCTTGGGCTTTAATTCCATATAGCTTGACAAAACGGATACTATCTCATTCTTGGCAAGCAGTTCGTCCATCCATGCGGTTGGAAATGCCAACTCCTATCCTCCTCATCCCCAGCTTAGGGGGACAAACAATCTCTCGTAGTCGCGTATTGCATAGTTGTCGGTCATGCAGGCTATGTAATCCGCAACAACCCTGTCCTTTCCGTCGCTCTCGATGAATTGCAAAAACTCCGGCGGCAAATCGTCAATGTGCGTGCGATAATAGTGGAACAGCTCCTCAATCACCCGCATCGCCTTGTTCTCCTCGCGCTTGGCTGCGGGGTTTAGATACACCTTTTGGAACATGAAATCCCGAAACACATCGAATTCCCTGCTCATATCCTCGGGAAAACCCACCTCGTCCTTATCTGCGGAATTGCTCACGATGCTCGTTATCATCGTGTTAATTCGGTGTCCGTGGCTGTCTCCGAAGCACTCCACACAGGATTTTGGCAGCTCCTCCTCCCTCAAAACTCCCGCCCTTATGGCGTCGTCTATATCGTGATTGATGTAGGCAATCCTGTCCGCAAACGAAACTATCCTGCCCTCCAAGGTCGCTGCCCTGCCGCTCTTTTTGTGGTTGACTATGCCGTCTCGAACCTCGAAGGTTAGATTTAAGCCCTTGCCCTCGTATTCGAGCCTGTCCACGACCCTCAAGCTCTGCAGGTTATGCTCAAACCCGCCTGCAACCAGACCGTTTAGCACATGCTCGCCCGCATGTCCGAACGGGGTGTGCCCCAAGTCGTGCCCCATGGCTATCGCCTCGGTCAAGTCCTCGTTCAAAAGCAGCGAACGGGCTATCGTCCTCGCTATCTGCGTTACCTCCAAGGTATGCGTGAGCCTCGTTCTGTAATGGTCACCCTGCGGTGCCAAGAAAACCTGAGTCTTGTGCTTTAATCTTCGGAAGGACTTGCAATGCAATATCCTGTCCCTGTCCCTCACAAATTCGGTGCGCAGAGGACAGAGCGGCAGCGGTCGCTCCCTGCCCTTGGTGTTGACAACGAGCATAGCCCTCGATGACAGGGTTTGCCTTTCAAGCTCCTCCCGCATGATGCGGATACACCTCGTTTCCATCGCTGCCTCCCGAAAAAGTCGATACAAGGGTTATATTCACCAAAAAACCTGTTTTTCCTTTTATTTGCACATTATAACCGCCCTGCAAAGAACAATGCAGGGCGGTCGATAGGTGATTTATAAGGTTATAACCTTGTTTTACTCCTCTTCGGGTTTGTAGTTTGCGAACAAATCCTTCAAGGAGGTGGTTGTGGTTTCAATCGGCGGCAGCTCGTAGTCTGCGTCCTCGCTGCGGCGGCGGCGGTCGGGACGGGAGCTGTTCTCCCTGCGCTCGACGTTGCTGCGCTCCGTGCGGGGGGCACGCTCGCTGCGCTCCTTGTTGCGCTCGGAACCCTGTCTCTGCTGCTCGCGCTGAGCTTCACGGGCTGCCTTGCGCTCCTGATACAGGCGCTCGCGCTCCGCCTTCTCGGCTTCAAGCTCGGCTACCAAATCGGGGTTTTCCTCCAACAGGACGTCCTTGCGGCTGAGGCTGATGCGCTTTGCTTCAACGTTGACCTCCAAGACCTTGCAACGAATCACGTCACCGACCTTGATGGCATCCTCGACCTTCTCGATACGCCTTGCGGAAACCTGCGAAATATGAACCAGACCGTCAATCGTGGGTTCAAGTGCTACGAATGCGCCGAACGGGACGACACGGACGACCTTGCCCTCTACAATGGTGCCTATCGGGTACTTCTCTGCGGCAAGCGTCCACGGCTTGGGCTGAAGCTGCTTGTAGCCCAGCGAAATGCGCTCCTTCTCGGGATCGACGTTCAAAATGAGGACTTCAATCTTCTGTCCTACCGAGAGCACGTCGCTCGGGTGCTTTACCCTGCCCCATGCTGCATCGGTCACATGAACGAGGCCGTCTATACCGCCGATATCGACGAATGCGCCGAAGTCGGTGATGCGGCGGACGGTACCCATGACCTTGCTGCCTACGACCAGTGCGTCCCACTTGGCCTTCTTTGCGGCTGCACGCTCCTCCAAAATTGCCTGCTTTGCAGAGGCAACGATGCGCTTGCGCTCGGTGTCAACTTCCAATATCTTAACCTTCATCTCTTTTCCGACAAAGGTGCTCAAATTCTCAACGTATCTCACCGCTGCCTGTGAAGCGGGAATAAAGGCCCTTATTCCGTTGATGTCTACAACTATGCCGCCTTTGACGACTTCCTTGCATACCGACTCGAATACTTTGCCTACGATATCCTCTTTGAGCATATCGTCCCAGAGCTTCTTGCCCTCAACGTTGCGACGGGACAGCAACACGTTGCCTTCGCCATCGTTGACCTTTACAACCTCAACGTCGATGCTGTCGCCCTCTTTTACGAGTTCGTTGACATTGACCTCGGGGTCGGATGAAAATTCGCCCTTGGGAATTACGCCGTCGGACTTGTAGCCGACGTTTACGTACACTTCACCATCGACTATCTGCAACACCGTTCCGGTTATCATCTCCCCGGGGCGAATGCGCTTGACGGTCTTTTCAAAGGCTTGTTCAAAGTTGTCCGAAGTATCCTCCGCTTCCGCCTTGACTTCCTCAGCCTTAACTTCGGTCTCGGGCTCGGCGGCAACCTCCGCCTTGACTTCCTCGGCCTGAACTTCGGTCTCGGGCTGCGGGTTCTGCTGCGGGTTCTTCCGCAACGGTTACTTCTTCAGCGGCGGGTTCTTCCGTCACTACGGTTTCAGTTGTTTCGGCGACAACCTCGGCGGGAGCTTCCGCTTCATTGGTTTCAATCGTCGTGTTTTCCAGTTCGCTCATTACTTGTTTAACCTCCCTAATCATCGGGTCCGGTGCTGATGCACCTGCGACAATACCTATTATATCATCGGTTTCAAAATTTTCAAGCATAATTTTGCCGATATTCTCTATTGTTTTGCATTTCGGGCAACTTTTTTGGCAAATTTTTTGTAAAGCACGGGTATTTGCGCTGTTTTCTGAACCCAAGATTAACATTCGGGTGCATATTTTGGACAGCTCCCTTGCCTCCCTCTGCCGCATCACCGTCGTGTCGCATATCGTTCGCTGTATGTCCAAGGCGGATATCCTCTCCAAAAGCTCCGCTGCAATCGCCTCGAACAGCTCTGCATCGAGGGTCGTCTGGGCAACGAGGCAACCCCTCTCCCCCGACTCAACGCCCTTGGCATCGGCTGCGCTTTCCAAAATCACGCAGCCCTCGCCCGCCCAGCCCGCCGTTCCTATGACCTCGGGATGCGCCTTCTTGCCCGCAATGTAAACCTTGATGCCCTCGTCCCTTGCCCGCCTAACTATGCTGTGTATCCGCTTTACGAACGGGCAGGTGGCATCTATCATCCTTATGCCCCGCCTTTCACAGTCAAAAAAGAGCTGGGGCGGTGCGCCGTGCGCCCTGATTATCAACGTATCGCCCTCATTCAGGGTCTCAACTCTTTCAATCGGAACTATGCCCTTCCTTTTCAAGTCCTCAACTACGCTCTCATTGTGGATTATCTGCCCGTAGGTATATACCTGCCCGTTTTCGCACTGCGACAACGCCATGTCAACTGCCCTTTGAACCCCGAAGCAAAAGCCCATGTTCCTTGCAAATATAACCCTCATGTCATCTGCTCCACTTGCTCCCGCAGGGTAATCATGGCGTCCGCAATCTCGTTTGTAATGGCCTCGGCAGCCTTTGCGGTGCGGTTATTGGCAGCCGCCTCCTTGGGTATTATCGCCTCGCCCACCGCCATCCTTATCCTGACCCGCTTTACCGAGTTAGGGTCTATGTAGACCGGAACTATAGGCGCATCGCAGCGTAGGGCTATGAACGCCGCTCCCTTTTCCAAAACGTCCATCTCGCCCGTGGGTGAGCGGTGTCCCTCGGGGAATATTCCAAACGCCTGCCCCTTCTCCAAGGTCGCCATCGCCTTCTTTATGGACTTTAGGTCGGCGGTCTTGCCCTCGACCGGAAAGACCAACATGCTCTTGAAAAACAGGGCTCCTATCTTGCTCTTGAACAGGCTCGCCTTTGCCATGAACTTTATTATCCTCGGGCATACTATCGCCAACAGCACGGGATCCCCGAGCGAAAAATGATTGCAAACGTACACTACCTTTCCCTTGCGGTTGAGGTTTTTGTAGCCGCTCACCTTTGGACGGAATATGAGCCACGCAAAGGGCGCACAGAAGATTTTACCGAAGTAGTAGAGCATCCCGCTTTTCCTCCACAGTCTTTTTTATAATATTTACGGCTTCCTCTATCGAAAGCTCGGTCGTGTCTATCAAAACGGCGTCCTCCGCCTGCCGAAGCGGCATGTATTCTCGGTTTGTGTCCCGCTCGTCCCGACTTATTATCTCCGAAAGTATCGAATCAAAGTCCACCTCCTGCCCCAGCTGCAAAAGCTGCCTTACCCTCCGTCTCGTGCGCTCGTGGGCCGAGGCGGTGACGTAGAACTTGTACGGCGTGTCGAACAGTACGTTGGTGCCTATGTCCCTGCCCTCTAAGACCATGGGGCGGCTTTGTGCAAGCTGCCGCTGAACGGATGCAAGCGCATCCCGAACCACGGGCAGCTTTGAAATTTTGGACGCACCCTGCGAAACGGTTTCGCTTCGCAAAAAGTCCGTGCAATCGAAACCGTTCAACACCGTGTGCTGCTCGTCCCCCTCGTGAAAGACCGTGACGGTCACATCCTTTATAAGCTGTGCAACCGCCGCTTTATCGTCCAGCGCAATGCCCTTTTCTAAGGCAAAGAACGCCAACGCCCTGTACATGGCACCCGTGTTTAGATAGGGTATGTTCAGCTCCTTTGCGAGCCTTTGTGCCACCGTGCTCTTGCCCGCTCCCGCAGGCCCGTCTATCGCTATGCTGTATTTCATATGCTTTTCCCCGCCATCGCTTCTTTGCATTTTATACGCTCCTCCCCGCCAAAGCTCCCGTTGACCACGCAATCTGAAGGTTGAAGCCGCCTGTGAGCGCATCGACGTCTATCATCTCGCCTGCAAAGTACAGCTTTGATATCAGCTTTGACTCCATTGTGGAGGGGTTTATCTCCCTCGTTGAGACGCCGCCCCTCGTGATTATCGCTTCCTCTATCGGGCGCAGAGCCTTGATTGTGAGCGGCATCGCCTTGAGCTTTTTCGCTATGCTCTCCCGCTGATTGCGACTCAGCTCCGCCGCCTTTGTCTCGGCCTGTACGCCTGCCTGTTCGAGCAGGGTCTTTAGCAGCCGCTGCGGAAGCAGGCTTGCAAGCGCACCCATGAGCTGCTTCTTTCGGTTTGCATCCAACTCCCGCAAGAGTCTTGCGTCAACCTGTTCGGCGCTCAATGCGGGCTTGAAATCTATCTCAAGCCTCACGCCTTGCGGCTCGTCCGCAATGATGCTCGAAAGGCTCAAAACGAGCGGGCCCGAAACCCCGAAATGGGTGAAAAGCATCTCGCCAAGCTCGGAAAAAATCTCCTTTTCGCCCCGATATGCTCTGAGTCTCACGTTCTTTAGGCTTGTCCCCGCAAGCTCGAAGCAGAAGTCCTCGCAAGTTTCTATCGGAACGAGTGCCGCCTTTGGGCTTATTATCCTGTGCCCGAGCCTCTCCGCAAGTTTAAGCCCTGCGCCGTCGCTGCCGGTCTGCGGATAGGACAGCCCTCCGCAGCAGAGGATGGCTGCATCGAACCGAAGCTCCTCCCCGTTTGCAACTATGCCGCAAACGACCTGCCCCTCGGTTAGAATATCCGTGACCTCGGCGTTCAAATGGATGTTTACGCCCCGTGCCTTGCACTCCAAAAGCAGCGCCTTGAGCACGTCGCTCGACTTGTCCGAAGCGGGAAACACCCTGCCGCCCCGCTCGGTTTTTATCTCTACGCCGCGGCTTTTCAAAAGGGCCGTTATATCCTCCTTGTCATACTCCGCAAGCGCACTGTACAAAAACCTCGGATTTTTGACCACGTTTGCGAAAAACTCGTCCCTGTCGCAATCGTTTGTAAGGTTGCACCTGCCCTTGCCGGTGAGGTAGAGCTTTTTGCCGAGCTTTTCGTTTCTATCGTATAGGTGAACCTCGTGCCCCTTCTTGGCAGCTTCTATCGCTGCAAGCTGTCCGGCCGCACCGCCGCCTATGACTGCAACTCTCATAGATAGATGCCCTCCATGCCCCACACGTCCTCAAGCTGCTGCAACCTCTTGGCTGCCTCCTCGTTTCGGGATAAGCCCACCGCAACAAGGAGGGCGTTGATTATGGAAAACGGCGCCGCAAGCGAATCGGCATAGGATATCATGTCCGCCTTGGCAAGCAGGGCTATATCCGCATTCTGTGCGGGCGGGCTGTCCTGTCGGTCGGTGAGTGCTATCACGCAGGCTCCCCTCGATCTCGCATAGCAAAGCGCATCGGTGGTCTTGGCGTCGTATCTGGGGAAGCTAATCCCTATCAAGACGTCCCGTTCGTCGAGCCGCATCACCCTCTCCTTCAAGTTCTGCACCGCACCGTTTATAAACATCACATCGTCGCATACGAAGTCGAGATAATAAGCTAAAAACTGGGCAAGCGGCATGGCGGATCGCAGGCCGAGGACGTATATCTTTCTCGCCTTCAATATGGCTTCCACGGCGGCGTCGAACGCCTCGGCGCTTACAAGGTCTATGGTCTCCATGATGACCGCAGCATCGTTTGAAAGCACCCGCTTCAATACCTCGCCCCGCTTCATGCCCGCAGCCATGCCTGCCCTTTGAACCGTTGTCAGGCGGTTTACCACGAGCTGCTGCAAGTACCGCTGAAATTCGGGATAGCCCGAAAAACCCAACTCGCTTGCAAACCGCACCACCGTGGACTCGGATATGCCCACCTCCTCGCCCAGATGCGCAGCCGTCATAAATGCCGCCTTATCGTAATCTACGAGCAGGTAATCTGCAATCTTCTTTTTGCCCTTGGAAAAACTGTTGTAGTTCTCCCTAAGGGAATCAAGCAAGGGTTTCATCGATGCCCTCCAGCACAAGGCTCTTTACGTCGTTGTTGTAGCTCAACGGGGTTATAGTGACATAGCCCTCAAAAACCCATCTCTCGTCCGTGTCCTCGTTTTTCAAATCGTTTATCTTTTGGCGGGGTGCCCAGTAATAGTCCCTGCCTATCGTGTCAACCCGCCTGATGTACTCGTCCTCATATCTGACTATGCCGAGCCTTGCCCGCTTTATCCCCTTTAGCTCTTCAAAGGGCAAATCGGGGATGTTGACGTTATAGAAAACTCCGAACGGGGGCGGGAGCTTTTTTATGTACTCTATCATGCGGGCGCCTACCTTTGCCGCCGTGTCCATGTGGCGGGGCTTGAACGAGCAGCAGGACAGGGCGAGCGAATTGAAGCCCCTTATCGCCGCCTCCTGTGCCGCTGCGCAGGTGCCCGAATACAGCGTGTCGGTGCCGACGTTATGCCCAACGTTTATGCCCGAAATCACCAAATCGGGCTTTTGCGAAATGAGGTTGCCAAGCCCCAGCCTTATGCAGTCCACGGGGGTGCCCATGACCGCAAACGCTTCTATCTCCTCGTGCCCCGAAAGCGTGACCCTCTCCGCACGGAGCGGGGAGTACAGCGTTAACGCCTTGGATACCGCACTCTGCTGAATAGCAGGGGCTACCACCGTGAGGCTGTGCTTGCTTGAAAGTTCATCTACAAGGGCCTTTATTCCGACTGCCCCTATGCCGTCATCATTGCTTATCAATATATTCATGGCTATATCCTACATCATAATCCTGCATTTTGCAAGATGAAGTGTAGAAAATTGCAAAATCCGTAGGCAAAAATCGGCAGGAGCACATAGTATCGAATTATAGCCCGAACGCTGCCCGCTTCCCGCCTTGCGGTTATCCCTGCCGCAAAGCAGGGCGGGTACAGCAGCACGAACACCAAAAAGCAATAGGCTCCCACGGGGCTGAACGCCTGTGCTATCGCCTCTGTGCTGCCAAAGCACAGCAGGAGCGTTGAAATTACCGCCTCCTTTGCGGCAAGTCCCGAAAGCAGTGCCACCGCAGCTCCGACGTTTCCAAAGCCCAACGGCTCGAATACGGGTGCGATAAACCTACCCGCAGCTCCTATCAGGCTTTCGCTTGCAAGCTCGGTATAGGTAAGGCTTGGCGTCAGGTGCATCAGCGTCCATATCAGCACCGACACCGGTAAAATTATCGCCCCCGCCCTGATAAGGAAGTGGCTCACCCGCTCGCTTATCAGTATGTATGAGTTTTTCAGCATGGGAAGCCGATAGGGCGGCAGCTCCAAGATGAACGGTGCCTGCTTTGTTCGAGAAAGCAGCCGATTTTCTATAAGGGCAACGAGGACGGCAAGGAATATTCCGATGAGGTACAGCGACAGCACGATAAGCCACCGATGCGTGGGAAAGAAGAGCCTTGCCATCATACCGAACACCGGCAGCTTTGCCGAACAGGGCAGAAACGGCAGGAGGTTTATCGTGCGCTTTCTGCAGGTGCAATCGAGGGTTCTTGCCGCCATCGTTGCGGGCACGGTGCAGCCAAAGCCCATGAGCAGTGGGACGAACGCCTTGCCGTTTAAGCCCAGCCCCTTCAATACGCTGTCGCTCAAAAACGAGACCCTCGAAAGATAACCGCTGTCCTCAAGCAATGACAGAAACAAAAACAGCAGCGCAACCTGCGGCAAAAAGGTCAAAACCCCGCCTACGCCCATCAAAATTCCGTCGGCAAGCAGGCTTATCCAAAAGGCTTTAAGTCCCGCTTCGCCCAAAAACTCCCGAAGCTCGGGCACGGCAAGCGTTTCAATCAACGCCTCCGCACCGTCGGACAGGTATGCGCCTAAGCTGTCGAAGGTCAGATAGAAAATCGCCGCCATGACCGAAAAGAAGATTAAAACGCCCCAAAACCTATGGCACAGCACCCTGTCCAAGCCCACGGGCCGCACCGTTTGAGACGGGCAAAGCCGCTCTATCCTTGAATATCTCTCTTCCGCAGTACAGCCGCTGCAAAGGGCGCAGGGCCTCCGCCCGCCCTCCGCTATCACCCTTAAAAGCGTCCCCACTCCCTCGCCGCTCTTGGCGCAGACGGGGATTATCGGCACGCCTAAGCTGCGTTCGAGCCGTTTGATATCCAATCGGATATTCAACCTCTTCGCCTCGTCCATCAGATTGAGGGCAATTATCATCGGCTTTTTCAGCTCCATGAGCTCGCTCGTCAGAAACAGGCTGCGCTTTAGGTTTGTGGCATCGACTATGTTTATGATAAGCTCCGCCCCGCTGTTTTCTATCTCCGCTGCCGCAACCGTCTCGTCCCGACTCTGCGGGTGCAGCGAATACAGCCCCGGCAAATCCACAAGGATGGCAGCCATGTTCCGAATCCTCCTCATCTTCGTATCTACGGTCACGCCCGCACGGTTGCCGACACGCTCCCTTGCGCCCGTCAGCGCATTGAAAAGCGTGGTCTTGCCTATGTTCGGATTTCCAACGAGAATGCAGCGCACAAACCCACCTCCACAAAGACGCTATGAGAAAAATGCCGTTGCTATGCGTCGAAAAAAGGTGTAAACTATCGATGTGGAGGTGATTTTTGTGAAATATGATTTTGAAAGCATTATAGATAGGAAGAATGCAGGCTCGTTCAAGTGGAACGCTATGAAGTCCGCCTGCCCCGAGGTCGAGGACGGAATAGTCCCCCTTTCGGTTGCGGATATGGAGTTTTACAATGCGCCCGAGATTATAGAGGGGCTTAAAGAGCATCTCTCCCACACGGTCTTGGGCTACACGGGCCCCACGGATGCCTACTTTGACGCCGTGATATCGTGGATGGAGCGCAGGCACGGCTTTTCGCCCAAGCGGGAGTGGATAGTTCAAACGCCCGGCATAGTCCCTGCCCTGCACGACATTGTAAAGGCACTCACAAGCCCCGACGATGCGGTGATAGTCTTTCCGCCCGTCTACTATCCGTTCTTTTCGGCGGTCAGGGACAACGGCAGGAAGCTCATCGCCTCGCCCCTTGTGAAAACCGGGCTGCGCTATGAGATAGACTTTGACGACTTTGAGAAGAAGGCGAAGCTAAAGGACGCTTCGATGTGCATCTTTTGCAGTCCGCACAACCCCGTGGGCAGGGTGTGGACATCGGATGAGGTGGAGCGGGTTTCAAGGATTTGCCGTGACAACAACCTTATCTTTGTCTGCGACGAGATTCACCACGATCTTATTCTGCCCGACTATAAGCACGTTTCGGCGGCGGTCTTTTCGGAGTATCTCGACAACCTCGTGCTGTGCACGGCTCCGAGCAAGACCTTTAACCTTGCGGGAATGCAGACCTCGAATCTTATCGTTCCCTCCAAGCTCCTTAGAGAACGTTTGCAAAATGCAGGCGGCTATTTCTCGCTCAATGCCCTCGGCTACAAGGCCTGCGAACTCGCCTACAACCGCTGTGAAAGCTGGCTCGATGAGCTTATGACCGTGATAGACCGAAACAGGCTGACGGTTGAACGGCACATGGCAAAGCATCACCCCGCCGTTACCGTCTATCCGCTTGAGGGCACCTATTTGCAATGGCTCGACCTCTCCGCCCTCGGTATGCCCTATCGACAGATGGAGAAGTTCTTGGTTGAAAAGGCAAGGCTCTTTACCGACGAGGGCTCTCTGTTCGGGCAGGAGGGCAACGGCTTTATCCGCATCAACCTCGCCTGCCCCACAAGCGTGATCGAAGCCGCACTTGAAAGGTTTACCAAGGCTTTGTAATTTTTAATTCGTAATTCGAAATTAGAAATTAGATCGGGTAGGAGGCTACCCATTAGTTGAGTAGCCGACCTCCCACACCACCGTGC
>JAUNBP010000020.1 GCA_030526995.1 Clostridia bacterium | reverse complement strand
TATAGTGAGTCTTTTCGCGTCCGAAAAGAAATGAAGAAAAAAATCCCCGTGAGGGGAAATAACGGGCACGGCGGGCGGAAAAGGAAGAAGGGTAACCCAACCGTACCCCAAAAAACTCAAAAACCTACTCTCGCTCGCCCGTGGCACGCCATGCGTTCATAAACTCGCCCATGCGTTGGTTATCGAGGGGGAGGTGCATAACTCCGTTTTGTTTGAGGTAGGAGCCGACGATGACGCCGTCGCTGTATTGGACACAGCGTTGGAGGTTATCGGGCTTTGCGCCGCCGCCGAGGTAGACGGTGGCGTTGGGGAAGGCAGCTTTGACGGAGGAGAGCATGGCAAGGGACTCATCGAAGTTTTTGCCGGTGATGATGAGCACGTCGGCGAGCCCTTTGTAGAGGGCATGTTCGCAGGCGTCGGTGAGGGAGGGATTGCCGAGGGGGGTGCCGGTGCGGTCATGGACGTCCGCCCAAATGCGGACGGGGGAATTGAGCTTTTGTTTGAGGCAGAGCACTTCGTCCATGCAGCCGTATTCGATGCCGGAGGCACCCACCATGGCACCAACGTAGATCTTGGCTCGAATGTAATCGGCGCCTACGGCGTGAGCTATGGCAAAGGCGGCGGCCCCGTCGTTCATGAGGACGCTGATGCCGAGGCTGCAGTCCGAGGGCAGGGCGTCACGAACGGCGGCGGAGAGCATGGTCATGGCAGTGGTGGTTTCGATGCCGACCTTTTGCAAGAGGGGGAGATCGCCTATGTTTTGAATGATGATGTCCCGAATGCCGACCTCGTACATTTGGAGCGCATCGCAGACTGCTTTTTGGCGGATTTTGCTAAGCGGGGTCCCGTCATAGCGCAGGGTTGCGGGGAGGGGGGGCAGGCCCAAGACGGCGGTTAGGTGTTTGTTCACGGTTGTATGTCCTCCAAGGTAAGAATTTGTGAGCGGTAAATCTGGCGGAAGTTTTCTTCCTTGATCCATGGGCGTTTGACAAAGTCAAAGCTCTGGCGGTTTAGGCGCTGTCCCATGAGCATGGAGAGTATCTCGAGGGGGACGGCGTAGACGAGGTGGGAGAGCCACTCGGGTATGTTTTTCATGCCGTATATGGGGAAGGCGATATCGGCGGCGGCACGGAGCTGTTCGTCGTCGGCTTCGCATATCACGAGGGACTTGCCATCGGCAACGGAGACGGCACGCATGACCTCGAGGGCTCGGGTTCTTGAGGCGCCGTGGGGGGCGATGAAGAGGACGTGCGTGTTGGCGTCGGTGATAAAGAACTGGGAGTGCGCCCATTCCTCGATGCCGGTGGGTATGGAGGGGAAGGCGCAGCTTTCGAGCAGCTTCATGGAGCCGAAGTGGGCGGTTGCCAAGTTGGGCCCGCTGCCTAAGAGGTGGAAGGCGCGGACGGCGTTGGGCTTGTCGGGGGAGAGGTAAAAGTCCACATATGCCGATATCATGGGCGTGAGCTCGTCCACGGTCTTTTCGACGGCGGAACCGAGCAGGGAAAGGGTGTTTAGAAGGTCGGAGGCGGCGGCGGGGGACAGGGTTCCCCGCTCCTCACCGAGGGCGATGGCAAGGCAGATTAGCGCAAGCTGGGAGGCAGCATAGGAGCGGGTGCCGGGGGCAAGGGCTATGCTGTTGGGTATGTCAACGCAGAACACGGCGTCTGCGAGCTTTGCAAGCGGGGTGTCGGCGTTGGCGGTTACTGCAATGGAGACGGCACCCCTTGCTTTTGCGTTGATGGCTGCCTCTTGGGTGCGGGCAACCTTGCCCGAGCTGGAAATGGAGAACACGACGGCGTTTTCGTCGAGTTCAAGCGGACAGACGTAGCGGGAAAACTCCATCGCCTGATGCGCTTCGCAGCGAAGGGAGGCGAGGCGTAAAAAGGCCTCCTTGCACGCCATGCCCGCAAAGTAGGAGTCGCCGCAGCCCGTGATGTACACACGGTTTACGGAAGGCTTGATGTGGTTTTTCACGATGAGCTTGGCGGCAGCGATAAGCTCGGTGGCGCAGCGGTCGAAGAGGGAGGCTTGAGCCTTTATCTCCTCCATCATTAGGTTGTTCATGTTTTTTCTCCTTTCAGTTGGGATAGGTAGAGGTTGTATCTTTCTGTCACCTCGGCGGCGGAAACGGCAAAGTTTTCCGAAACGCCGAAATGGGTTATGTTGAAGGAGGCGGAGACGCTGCCGCAGTAGAGGGCGGTTTGAATGTCGCCGTCGGCAATGAAGGAGGCGAGAAAACCGCCGCAGAAGCAGTCGCCGCAGCCAGTGACGTCGATGACGGGGGCGGGGCAGGGCGGTGCAAAGCAGAGCCTGTCCGAAGCGGAGTCGTAGCTCAGCGCACCTCGGCTGCCGAGCTTTAGGACTATGATTCGGGGTCCCTTGTCCGAAAGGGCCTTCATGTAGGGAAGGTAGTCGTGGGGCTCGGGCAGGGGTTGGATGGAAAAATACCGAATGAGCTCGTCCTCACTCGGCTGAAATACCGTTATCTTTTTTAGCAGGGCGTCCCAGATGCCGTGCTGCTCGGGATAGATGTAGTCGTGGTGCGGATCCACGGAGATTAGGGCGTTATCGGGCAGCTGCTCTATGACCGCCCTCTGACGGGGAAGGGGAAAGGCAGCAACGTGGAAACAGCTGTCGGAGTTCAAAAGCTCTTGGGGGAACTCGTAGGGTCGGGGAGCCATCTTGTCGTAGCTGCCCGCCCAGCGCTGCACTATGAAGTAGCGAAGATTCATGCGGTCGTACATCGTAAACAGATGAATCGTTGGGATATCGGGAAAGATGCGGACGAATGAAGTGTCTAAGCCGCTGCCTTCAAGAAAGCTCAAGTCCAAGTCGGTGCCCCGCCGAGAGAGCAAAAAGAGATCCTTCCGCTGCCACATGTGCGCACCGGAGGCGGCATAGAGGGCAGCTCCGCCGGCATTGTCCGGCTGAATCGGCAGGTTGGGCAGGACGACGTCGTCCAAGGTCAAATGACCGATAAAAACCATGTTCATAGGGCACCTCCTGCATTTATGATAGTGAAAAGCAATTCGGATGTCAACAAAAAAATTATTCGGACAAAATTATAACAAATAATAGTTGACAAAATCCGATAATGTGTTAGAATATAAGCATTCAAACAAAAAAATAAATAAGTGAGGATGATTATTATGAAGAAGACAGCCGGGGTATCGCTGTATCACCAAATTAAGAGCGATCTGGCAAAGAAAATTGCAACCATGCCCAACGGCGCCAAGATTCCGACCGAAACGGAATTGATGGGCGTGTATGGAGTATGCAGAGGAACCGTGCGTCAAGCCGTGGCGGATCTCGTATCCGAGGGCAGACTGTACAAGATTCAGGGCAGCGGAACCTATAAGGGAACCGCAAGACCGCAGGAGTCCTACTTGGTAGCCAACACGTTTACCGAGCAGATTCGCGCAAGCGGCAAGGAACCGGGCATCGATATGATAAGCCTCGAAACCGTTAAGGTTTGTGAGCATCTTGCCGAGGTCTTGGAAGTAGCGGACGGAACCGAGGTCTGGTGCCTGTCCCGTCGCCGCCTCGTCGATTTCGAGCCCTGCGTCTACTCCCGTGCCTACATTCGCAAGGAAGTCCTGCCCGAGCTCAGCGAGAACGATTTGGAGATGTCGCTCGTTGCAATGTTCCGTGACAGGTTTAACAAGCCCGTGAAGGAATGCTCCATCACCTGCAGGGCAGCATCGGCAACCCGTGAAATCGGCAAGATTATTGACGTGCCGACCAAGTCCCCGATTCTGTACATGGAGAACATCAGCAAGGGCGACGATCAAAAGCCGATGTTCGTAGACGTGTCCTACTTCACCGATTCCTACCTGCTCCGCTTTGAGCCGGATACGATGAACTAAAACCCCAAAAAACACAGAGATTAAGCCGCTTTCGACAGTTTTTGTCGGGCGGCTTTTTTGATTTATGGAAAAATTTTAGGAAAAATTTGTACAGACGACTTGACAACTTTTGTAAAATGAGTTATTTTATTAGCATCAGGATGCCGAGTTGCACGGATTTTGGAATATTTATTCGCAACAATCGGCTGATGAAAAAACGGTGGATGTGAGGAGATTATGGCAGATATTCTTTCGGGAACGCTAAGAACGGCAACGCCGATTTTGCTTGCGGCGCTGGGCGGACTGCTCTGTGAAAAGGCGGGCGTGTTTAACATCGCACTTGAAGGAATGATGTTGTTCGGCGCATTCTTCGGGGTTTGGGGCATGTATCTCAGTCAGAGCGTGCCCGTAGCCATTCTGTTTGCGCTGGCAATCGGCGCCTTTATGGGGCTTGCCTACGTGCTTTTGGTTGAGAAGATGCACGCCAACGCAACGATAGCGTCGATAGGCGTTAACGCCTTTGCGGTGGGCATTACGACCTACATGATGAAGGTCATCTTCGGGGATGCGGGTTCGGTGGGTTCGGAGGGCATCTTCGGTTTGCCGAAGATTGACATTGAGTTCATCGGGGACATTCCGTTCTTGGGCACGGTCATCAACGGGCACACGATTTTGGTCTATGTGTCGCTCGTGCTGGTTGCCCTGCTCTCCTACTTCTTGTTCCACACGCACACGGGCATAAACCTTCGAGCCGTCGGAGAAAAGCCTGCTGCGGCAGCTGCGGCGGGGGTGCCGGTTGCAAAATACCGAGTCCTCGCCTGCGTTGCGGGCGGAATGCTCTGCGGTTTGGCAGGGGTTCACCTCTCACTCGGCCACGTCACGCTGTTCTCGGAGAACATGACAGCGGGACGCGGCTTTTTTGCATATACGGCGGTGGTGTTCGGGCAGGCAAACCCGATAGGCGTTATGATAGCGAGCCTCGTGTTCGGGCTTGCGGAGACCGTAACCTATAGGGTGCAGCAGATAGGGGTTCCGGGGCCCTTGGTGCTGACCGTGCCGTACATCATAACGATAATTGCGCTCGTGGTGCGTAGCTGCGGGCTGTTTGAAAAGATTAACCGCTACCGTTTTAGCAGACAGGCAAGGAAGCTCGCAAAAAAAATATAAAGACATAAGGAGAAAAAACATGGCAACACCTATCAGTAAGATTTTGGACTTTAGTGGCAAGACCGCCATTATCACGGGCGGGTGCAGCGGCATGGGCGTAGGGCTTGCAAAGCGCTTTGCCGAGACCGGAGCAAACATCGTGGTAACCTATTTCAAGAGCAGCCCCGAGGCGGTTGAAAGGGTGGTTAGGGAGATAGAGGCCGTAGGCGCTCCCGTAATGGCGGTGAAGATGGACGTAAGAAGCGCAGCGGAGAGCTATCGCATGGTGGACGAGGTGGTTTCACGGTTCGGCACGGTGGACTTTCTCATAAACAATGCGGGCATCTATCCCCACCAAAAGGTGCTTGAATGCACCGAGCAGGAGTGGGACGATATGCAAAACAGCAACCTTAAGGGCGCATTCTTTTGCAGTCAGGCCTGCGCTGCGCAGATGATTAAGCAGGGCAGGGGCGGAAGCATAGTCAACATCATCTCGATAAACGGCTACCGACCCTTGGCGGACAGCGTGGCATACGGGGCGTCCAAGGCGGGGCTTGCCATGACGACCCGCTGCTTGGCGGTCGAGCTTGGAAAGTACGGCATCAGGGTCAACGGCGTTGCGCCGGGGCTCATAGATGCGCCGGGGCTCGACGAGAACGTTCCGGGCTGGAGGGAGCGTTATGAACGCCGTGCCCCCGCTGGCAGGCTCGGGCTTCACTCGGATATAGCGGACGTGTGCATCTTCTACTGCTCGGATATGTCGAGCTGGATAGCAGGCGAGATTACTATGGCGGACGGCGGCGTTATGCACGCCGAAGCATATTAAAAAAGGAGGAAACATGAGCGATTTATTCAGGTTGGACGGGCGCATTGCCCTAATCACCGGCGGCGGCAGCGGCCTTGGCGTGGGCATAGCCTGCGCTCTGTCGGAGCGGGGCGCAAAGGTTGTGCTGCTCGACATAGGCGAGGCCTTGCTTGCAAAGGCCAAGGAGGAGCTTGAAAAGCGGGGCGCCGAGGTCAGAACCATCCTCTGCGACGTTACAAGGGAGGACAACTTTGAGGAGGCGCTGAGGTTTTGTCAAAGGGAGTTCGGCGTTGCCGATATCCTTGTAAACAACGCCGGAGTAACGAGGATGCAGGATTTCTTTGAGGTTGAGAAGAAGGATTTTGACTTCATCTTCGACATCAACGTAAAGGGGCTGTTCGCCTGCACGAGGCAGTTTGCGGACAACCTCAAAAGCAAGGGAAAGACGGGGCACGTGGTAAACCTCGCCTCCAACGGGGCAAAGGTTACCTATCAGGACCAGGTTCATTACTGCGCCTCCAAGGCAGCGGTTGTGAACATGACGCAGTGCATGGCGGCAAATCTATCACCCTACGGCATAAACGTGAATGCGGTTTGCCCGGGGGCGGTGGACACCGCCATGTTGAGAGCTTGCATGAAGGCAACTGAAATTCAGACGGGAGGCAAGGTAACGATTGCCGATTGTGAGCGAACGTGGGGACCCCCTCAGCTCGGCAGGTTGATTCAGCCGATTGAGGTGGGCAGGATCATTGCGTTTTTGTGCAGCGATGCCGGCGCAATGATAAGAGGACAGTCTATAAACGTAGACGCAGGCAACACAAAATTCTAAAAAAGGAGAAAGAAAGATGAAAAAACTGCTGGCAATTTTAATGGTAATGGCATTGGTTCTCGGCATGGCGGCAGGCTGTGCCAAAACGGAGGAGGGCGAACAGACGGAGGACAAGCTGCAAATAGTTCTCGTCTGCCCTCAAAAGCTCGGTGACGCAGGCCCCATGGACGATATGAACCAAAACCTCCAAAAGGCAGCCGCCGAGTTTGACAACATAGAGACTGCGGTGTATGAGGCTACCGAGGCGGCACAGTACGAGGAGGTGCTGCGCACCTACGCAAGGGACGGGGTGGATATGATAGTAACCTCGATGCCCGCAATGGTGCAGGCGGTCAAGACCGTGGCAGCGGAATATCCCGATGTCCTGTTCACGATACTGTTCCCCTTGGACAGCTTTGACCTTCCGAACGTTAAGGTGGTCGACTTTGCGATATGGGAGGCGTACTATCTGGCGGGAATCATGGCGGCATCGATGAGCGAGAGCGGCACGATAGGCCACTGCATAGGAGCCGAACAGTCGGCGCTGCTTGCCAACTATAACGCCTACATGGCGGGCGCAATGACCGTAAACCCCGACATAAACGTTGTCCGTGTCAACACGAACACCTTTGACGACCCTGCAAAGGGCAAGGATGCGGGCATCAGCATGGCAGGACAGGGCTGCGACGTGATTCAAACCGACCTCGCCTCCACTGCGCTCGGCGTAATAGAGGCCGGCGAGGAGCTGGGCTTCTTTGTAATGGCGGACTCGAGCGAGCATCACGAGGTCTCCCCAACGACAATCTTGGGCGATACGCTTTGCAAGTACGGCCCCGCACTGTATTCGGCGGTTTCGAGCTTTGTCAACGGTGAGTGGAACAACGAAACCCACTACTCCTCGCTGTCGGAAGGCGGCGTAGGCCTCAGCATAAGCCCGCTCATCTCGGAATATCTGTCCGAGGAGCAGAAGGCAAAGTTCGATGCGGCGGTAGCCCTCATCGAGGATGCTTCCGAGAAGATTATCTCGGGCGAGCTTGTAGTTGAGTACAACCCCAATCCGTAACTTGATATAATCTCCTCAAAAGCTCGGCGGGGCGTGTGTTCTCTCCCCGTTTGGCCCCGCCGAGCAAGTTAAAAACACGACCCTACCTAAAGAAAGAAGCGGGTGAATTGAATGGAACAAACCTATGTATTGGAGATGCAAAACATAGTCAAGCGCTTCGGAAAGACGCTTGCAAACGACAACGTCAGCCTTCGAGTTAAGCAGGGCGAGGTTCATGCCTTGATAGGCGAGAACGGCGCCGGCAAGTCCACGCTGATGAACATACTCTACGGGCTTATAAAGCCCGATTCGGGCAGCATCGTTTTGCAGGGCAAGCCCCTGAGTCTAAGCTCCTCCAAGGAGGCGATAAAAAACGGTATAGGCATGGTGCATCAGCACTTCATGCTTGCGCCCTCACTTACGGTTGCAGAAAACATCGTCTTGGGCCATCCCCCGACGAGAAGCAATATATGGAAGCCGTCCAAGCTCAAAAAGCGGCTCGACGAGCTTCAATCGGAGTTCAACTTCGACGTCCCGCTAAACGCCGTAACCGGCGGGCTCACGGTGGGCCTCATGCAGCGGGTTGAGATAATAAAAACGCTCTATCGGGGCGCAAAGCTGATAATTTTGGACGAGCCCACGGCGGTTTTGACCCCGCAGGAGGCGGAGGAGCTTTTCGTCTCCATAAGACGGCTGACTAAGGCCGGCAACACGGTCATCTTCATCTCCCACAAGCTCAAGGAGGTCATGGAGATATCCGACACGATAACCGTCATGCGTGCGGGCAAGGTCATAGGCACGGTCAAAAAGGAGGAGGTAGACGCCGAAAAGCTCGCCCAAATGATGATAGGCAGGGAGCTTGCGGGCGTTAAAAGGGCGGACAATGCAGCGGGAGACGCCATGCTCTCCGTGCAGAATTTCAAGGTTTTGGGCGACGACGGCCTAACGGCGGTGGACGATATGTCGTTTGAGGTTCGCTTTGGTGAGATAGTCGGCATTGCAGGCGTTGAGGGCAACGGGCAGACCGAGCTGTCCGAGGCCATCTTGGGCGTGAGGCGGAGCAGGGAGGGCAAGCTCTTCCTGTCACAGGAGGAGGTTACCAACACCTCGGTGGAGAACCGCCTGAAAAAGGGGCTCGGCTTCATTGCGCAGGACAGGGTTAAGGAGGGGCTTTCGCTTGGCTTTAGCATAAGGGACAACCTGATTCTAAAGCTGAGAAGGCAAAAGCCCGTATCCGACCGCGGGATTATGCACTGGAAGAACGCCTCAACCCTAAGCCGAGAGATGATAGAGGCCTATTCTATAAAGGCGAACAGCGACGATGAGACGGTTTCAAGCCTGTCCGGCGGCAACATGCAAAAGGTCGTCGTAGCAAGGGAGCTTTCCACAAAGCCCAAGCTCGTCATAGCCTGTCAGCCGACGAGGGGCGTGGACATAGGGGCTTCGGAGTATATTCGCTCCATGCTCGTAAAGCTCAGAGACGAGGGCAATGCGGTGCTTTTAATCTCCGCCGACCTCGATGAGATAATGGAGCTTTCGGACAGGATACTGGTCATGTTCGAGGGCAAAAAGACGGGCGAGCTTTTGAGTGCGGACGCAAACGAGCGGCGCATAGGAAGGCTTATGTTCGGCAGAAACGACGAGGAGGAAACGGCATGAAATCCTTTTGGAAGAGAAACGGAAAATCCCTGGTCTTTGACCTTATGAGAATCCTTGTCATCATCGTGATTGCGTTTTTATTGAACACCGTCGTGCTTTTGATATCGGGCAAGGACGTGGGACTCGTCTACTCCTCGCTTTTAAGAGGGGCGTTCGGGGATACCTACAACTTTGCAAGAACGCTGCGCTGGTCGCTGCCGCTCGTGTTCACGGCCCTGGCGTTTTCCGTGTCGGAGCGGTGCGGGATATTCAACATAGGAGCGGAGGGACAGCTCTACCTCGGCGCATTTGCAGCCGCATGGGTGGGCTTTACCTTCCCAAACCTCCCCTCGATTATCGTAATTCCGTTTGCAATGATAATGGCTATGATAGTGGGAATGCTCTGGTCCCTGCTTGCGGGCTGGCTTATGGAGAGGTTCCGCGCGAGCATTATCGTGGTAACGCTGATGCTAAACTACATTGCGATACTCTTTACCGAGTACCTTACCCGCTACCCGTTCTACGTGCCGGGCACCCTCGGTGACAGCGGTTCCACGGCCTATATCAGCGATGCAGCCTACCTTACAAAGATAATCCCGGGCACGAATGCAACTACGGGCATATTCATAGCCTTAATAGTTGCGGCGCTCATCTTCTTCTTTAACAACTACACGGTCGCAGGCTACGAGTGCAGGATAATCGGAAGCAACGAGCGGTTTGCGCTGTTTTCGGGCTTGAAGGTGAAAAAGCGTAGGATGATGGTCTTTGCAATATCGGGCATGATAGCGGGGCTTGGCGGCGCAATCGAGGTCTTGGGCGTGCATGGGAGGTTCATGGTCTCCTTTGCGAGCGGGCTGGGCTTTGACGGCATAGTCGTATCGCTCTTGGCAAACGGAAACCCGATAGCAATCCCCTTTGCAGCCCTGTTCATGGGCGCAATGTCCGGCGGCTCCATAACCGTGGAGATGTTCGGAAACGTGCCAAAGGCGATGACCGATATACTAATGGGCATTATAATTATGATTATTACGGTGCGCTACACGCCCGCTATAATACAGACGATAAAACAGCGCCGAGCCGACAGGAGGGCTATGGCAGCAGGTTATTTAGGAAAGGAATGAAACTATGTTAAACAAGCATATCAAGTTAAGCTCAGAGGTGGCTGCGGCGCTTGATGCGAACAAACCCGTGGTAGCTCTCGAATCCACTATCACGGCGCACGGGATGCCCTATCCGCAAAACGTGGAGACGGCGATGACGGTGGACAAAATAATCCGAGAAAACGGAGCGATTCCTGCGGTTATAGGCATAATCAAGGGCGAGATAATCGTGGGCATGAACCGTGAGCAGATAGAATACATAGGCAAAAACGGCGCAAGCATAGGCAAGGCGAGCCGAAGGGACATTGCAGCCATGGTGGCAGGCAAATTGGACGGGGCAACTACCTGTGCCGCAACGAGCCTGATAGCCTCGATGGCGGGCATAGACGTGTTCTGCACGGGCGGTCTCGGCGGCGTTCATCGGGGTGCGGAGCATAGCTTTGACATCTCCGCCGACCTCGACGAGCTTGGCATGACGCAAACGATGATAGTCTGCGCCGGAGCAAAGGCCATATTGGACTTGCCCAAGACCATGGAATACCTTGAAACCAAGGGCGTGACCACGATAGGCTTCAAAACCAAATGCCTCCCCGCCTTCTTCTCCTCGGAGAGCAGCTGCGAGGTGGATTACCGCATGGACAGCGAGAGGGAGATTGCCGAGACCTTCCATATGCAAAAGGAGCTTGGAATAAAGACCGGTATGCTCGTCTGCGTTCCCGTGCAAAAGGAGTATGAGATTCCGGCTTGTGAGATAAACCCCGCCATCGAAAGTGCGGTGGAGCAGGCGGAAAGGGCGGGCATCAGAGGCAAGGAAAGCACCCCCTATATATTGGCAAAGGTCAAGGATATCACCAACGGGCGCAGCCTCGACACCAACATTCGGCTCGTTTGCAACAACGCAAAGACGGCTGCAAGGATAGCCAAAGAGCTATGCAAGTGCAATGAGCGTTAGCTACGCAGTGTTCGGGCACACGACGCTCGACAACGTTATCTCCACCGATGGCTCGGCATATTTTAGGGTAGCAGGCGGAGCCGGCATGTATGCGGCATCCGGTGCGGCGTTTTGGTGCAAGGACAGGGAAGTAGGGCTTATAACCAAGATAGGCGCAAGGTTCGACCCCGAGGATGAGCGGTTTATACGGGCGCATAGGGCTATAGACGATGCCGCCCTTACGAGGATGGAGCGGGAGGGCATAAAGCTGTGGATGCTCTTCGATGACGACGGGTACAGGCACTGGGTCTTGCAGCACGACTCCTGTTCGAGGGAGGCTGCTGCGCCGAGCGTTTCGGACATACCGAGCGGATTTTTGGACGAGGTGAGGGGCTGTCACTTTTCGCCGCTGCCGCCCCAATCGGTGGAGGAGCTTATAAAAGTCGTACCCAAGGGCTGCTACGTCCAGCTCGACCCGCATTACGAGTGGTTCTTTCCAAAGTATGAGCGGCAGTGGAAGCGCATTTTAAGCAGGCTTGACACGATACTTCCGAGCGAGGATGAGCTTTGCAAGTTCTTTGACATCCCCTACGGGCAGCCGATTTCAACGCTTAAGGAGTATGCCCTGCGGCTGGCAGACATGGGCCCCAATGAGGTGGTTGTAAAACTCGGGGAGCGGGGCGCCTTCGTTTTGGAGCGGGACAGGGGGACCTGTACCCTCGTGCCGTCCTGCGCAAGACGAGTTGTGGACGCAACCGGTGCAGGCGATACGTTCGGCGGCTGCTACCTCGTGGGCAGGGCAGGCGGAGAAACGCCCGCCAGTGCGATGATAAGGGGTGCTGCGGGAGCCTCGCTGACCTTGGAGCGCAAGGGCGTAATGGAAAATTTCAGGCTGACGGCTGAGGCTGCAGCGCAGAGATATGATGAGTGTTTGACCGAAATAGGGTCTTTATTGATATCCCTTTAACCTCCTCCGAAATGAGCGAAAGGCGCAGCCGTTTTTGTGGCTGCGCCGCTCGTTTAAGAAAAAGGGTTTATGAGTCCGTTTTGGCTGCAAACAGCTTCTTTTTGAAGAATATGCGGGAGAGCGGCTTGTACAGAAGATAGGTCACAAGCCCGTTTGCAACCGCCTTTATCGCATTGAACGCCACGATGTACCACATAAGCGAGACCACTATGTCCTGTGCCGCTGCATAGGGCATTTCGGCGCTTGCAAAGAACAGAGGCGAGATAAAGTAGTTGCAGAGTATCATCACCGCAATCTTGGCAATAACGCCCACGCTCATGGCTATTATCGAGCCCTTCAGCGTGCGCTTTCTTTGATAGATGAGCCCCGCTATGACTATCGGAAGCCCCGTTGCGATGAGGTGCATTAAAATGCCTATCCAGCCGCTTGCGGCGTCTACGGTAAGCCCCTGAATTATGCTTACCACTGCAGTTAAAAGCAGTCCCCACCACGGGCCGAAGGCGAAGGCGCCGAGAAGTATCGGCACATCGCCGAGTTCAAACTTCAAAAAGCTCACGGCGGGGAATATCGGAAAGTTCACCGTCAAAACGAGGACAATCGACAGGGCGCCGAGCATCCCGAGCTTTACGGTAACGTCTATTGCGGAGGTGCGCCTGCGCTCCATTAGATTGCAAGCTCCTCAATCTTTTTCATGATGGCCTCCGTCATATTCTTGACGGTCTCCTCCTCGAACGGGTTGTTGAGGTTGGCTATCTTCAAAAGCTCAAAGTAGCCCACGCTGCCGCCCGCCTTGCAAAGCCTGAGGTAGTCCTCCCAAGCCGCCTTGTGGTCCTTGTCCATCTTTATATAGAAGTCGAAGGCGCAGGTCTGAGCGAGCGCATACTCTATATAGTAGAACGGATAGAGGAAGATGTGCTGCTTTTGCATCCAAAAGCCGCCCTTCTCCAAGAACTCGTTGCCGTCATAGTCACGCCACGGCAGGTATTCCTTTTCAATCTGCTTCCACGTGGCATAGCGCTCCTCACGGCTCATATCGGGCTTTTCAAACACACGGTGCTGGAAGTCGTCGACTGCCACGAGGTAGGGAATCACACGGAAGGCGTTTTGCAGGTGGGAATAGCGGTACTTGGCAGCGCCCTCCTCAAAGAACTTGTCCATCCACGGATAGGTGAAATGCTCCATAGACATCGAGTGCACCTCGCAAATCTCCATCGGAGCGTGCATCATCTCACGCCACGGGATAGTGCGCATCGCAAGATAGCCTTGGAAGGCGTGCCCCGCCTCGTGGGTTAGAACATCGACGTCGGCGGAGGTGCCGTTGAAGTTCGAGAAGATGAACGGGGAGAGCTTGTTTGCAACCTGCGAGCAGTAGCCGCCCATGCGCTTGCCGTCACGGGTTTCAAGGTCGAACATCTCATGTTCCTTCATAAAGTCAAAGAACTCGCCCGTTTCGGCGGAAAGCTCACGGTACATCTGAGCCGCCTTTTCGACCAACTCGTCCTTGGTGCCTATCGGGTCGGGGTTGCCGTCGGCGTAGAAGTAGCTCTCGTCATAGTAGTGCAGCTTGTCCGCACCAATGCGCTTTTCCTGCTCCAAATAGAGCTTGTGGGCGGCGGGAACGACGTATTTTTTAACGCTCTCGCGGAACCTTGCGGCGTCGGCGGGGGTGTAGTCGTACCTGCCCCTGTCGAGGTACGCCATCTCTATGTAGCTACTCATGCCTATCTTTTCAGCCATGCCGCAGCGCAGCTTTATCAGATGCTCGTAAATCTCATCGAGCCTTTGGGATATGCCCTCATAGAGCTTTGCCCACTCGGTAAAGGCAGCCTTTCTAATCTCACGGTCGTCGTTTTGCATGTACTTTAAGAGACCGTAGAAGTTGCACTTTTCGCCGTTGAACTCGGTGGAGCAGGAGGCGGTGAGCTTTGCATACTCGGTGGTCAGCTTGGACTCTTGAATCATAGAGAGCATGAGCTTTTTATCGGCAAGGCGAATCTGCGCCTCGGCGTCCTTGAATATGACGTCGCCGTACTCCGCTTCAAACTCCTTGCGGAACTTGAGGTGAATCCACATCTCAAGCATCTTCTTTTGCAAGGGCAAGAGGGAGGGTATGGTCTTGTCCCAGAACTTCTTTTCCTCTCCGTAGAACTCGTCCTTGGTGTTCATGTCGTAGCGGATATGCGCTATCGAGCCCATGGAGTAAAACTCCATAATGAGCTTTTCAAGCATCTTAAGCGACGCCTTTTGAGCCTCGTAGGTGGGCGCATTTTCAACCGCCTTCATCATGGCCTTGACCTGTTTTTTGAATGCGCCGACGTTCGGCCGTTCGTAGGGTAGATCCTTAAATTTCCACATGTTCTTTTTCTCCTTATTTATAATTCTAATTTCAAATCGTTGAGCTTGATAAGCCCAAACCTTCTAAACAAAAAGCCAATTAGCCCGCAGAGCAGGGCGGGCAGCACGAGGCTTATAAGCACAAGGCCAATCCAGTCGAAGGCGGAGGCGGAAAAGCCCCAGCCCGTCATAACGCCTATGGGCCCCACCATGCCGCAGGTGCCCATGCCCGAGCAGACCGGCGCCCCGTTCATCTCGAGCTTGAAAAGGCAGGTGGCAATGGGACCCGTTATCGCAGAGGTGATTATGGGCGGCAGCCAGATAAGCGGTTTTTTGACGATGTTGCCCATCTGCAGCATCGAGGTGCCAAGCCCCTGTGCCAACAGGCCTCCCCAGCGGTTCTCCTTAAAGCTCATTACGGCAAAGCCCACCATCTGTGCGCAACAGCCCGCAAGCGCAGCCCCGCCCGCAAGGCCGGTGAGCCCTATGGACATACAGATGGCAGCCGAGGATATCGGAAGCGTAAGCGCAATGCCCACGATGACCGAAACCAATATGCCCATGAAAAACGGCTGCTGTATCGTTGCCCACTTTATAGCATCGCCCACGGCGATAGCGGCAGCTCCTATGTAGGGGGCGGTGAGCATGGCAAGTCCCACGCCCGAAAAAATCGTGACTATCGGGGTTATGAGGATATCGACCTTGGTTTCCTTGGAAACGAATTTGCCGAGCTCCGCCGAGACTATCGAGGTTACAAGCACCGCAAGCGGGCCGCCTGCCCCGCCTAAGGTGTTGGTGGCATAGCCCACGGTTATAAGCGAGAACAGCACGAGCGGCGGCGCCTGCAAGGCGTAGCCTATCGCAACCGCCATAGCGGGGCCCGCCATAGCCGAGGCAAAGGCGCCCATATCTACAAGAAACGGAATGCCCGCCTGCTCCCCTATCGTCTTGATTATGGTTCCCACGAGCAGGGACGCAAAAAGACCCAGCGCCATTGCGCTGAGCGCATCGATGCCGTACCGCTTCCACGAGAAAACGATGTTCTTGCGCTTCAAAAAAGAAGAAAACCTGCTCATAACAATGCCCTCCACCCTTAATTGTAACGCAGAACGTCAAAATTTGCAAGTTATATAATCAATTTAGGAACAAAAGAAAGGTAGTCGGCGGCAACGAGATGATAATTTATGCCGTTGCGTTCGCTTGTCAGGGCGTCGCCCTGCACCCTGCCGTGGAGATGCCCGTAGACGACCTCGGATACGCCCGCCTCCTCGAGGATATCGACAAAGCCCGAAGGCTGCCCCTTCTCCGAAAACGGAGGATAGTGCAGCATGGCAAGGTTTTGCGTGTCGGGCGAAAGGCAGCTTGCGGACAGCTTGAGCCTTATGCACTCCCGCAAGAAGAGCTTTTCATCGACGGAGGCCTTGTAGTTGGAGCTTTCGGGCGTTGTCCAGCCTCGGCTGCCGCATACGCTCACATCCGAAAAGCGCAGGGCGTTGTTTTGGATTGCATGTATGGAGGGGGGCAGGGCGGCGCAGAGCTTCCTGTAGCTCGGCCACCAAAAATCGTGATTGCCCCGCAAAAGCACCTTCGTGCCCTTGAGCGAGTGGATGAAATTCAAGTCCGCCTCGGCGTCCTCAAAATACATGGCCCAGCTTATATCGCCCGCCACGAGGACGAGATCGCCCTCTGCCACGGTGTCCTGCCACGCCTCATAGAGCCGCTCGGTGTGATTCTCCCAGAGCCGCCCGAATTTGTCCATCGCCTTGTTTTTGTCGGACAGCGACAGGTGCAAATCCGCTATGGCAAAGACCCGCATCAGATTCCGACCTTGCTTCCGTCCTCAACGGGGGCGTCGAGCAGTTCCTTTATCAAATCCACGTTCTCATCGTCCTTTATCGGGTTTTCAAGATCGTCCTCGAGCGGAACGGCAAGCTCGTCTTGGCGAACCTTGTCGGCCGTAAGCTCCAACTCCGCCTGCCGCTTGGCTTCAAGCATACATTCGGCGCAGAGCTCGTGCCCCGCAACGACGGGGTTTTCACCGCATTCAAAGCAGATGGTGATGAATTCCTCCTCCTCGTCCCGATTCTTTTTTGCCTTCTGGCAGACGTGGCATACGGTTTCGTTCCCGCGAAGATAGTTCAATTCGCAGATGGGACATTTTTTCAATGCCATGGTTTACTCCTCTCCGGAAGATGAATCGTCTAACACGATTTCTCCCATACGTTTAATAATTAAGTCCTTGCCCTCTCGACTCTCCGCCGAGAAGGGGATTGCATAGGGCGGCGCACCGAGCTTTTTGGCGTTGGCGTTTGCCATCGTTTGCCGCTTGGAGCGGCTGAGCTTGTCGGCCTTGGTCGCAATCAGCGTAAACGGAATCCCGTAGTATAGAAGGTAACGGAACATCGTAACATCGTCCGCGGTGGGGTCGTGTCGAATATCTATGAGCATGAACAGGTGCTTTACCCTGCCGCTTGCAAGGTACTGCTCTATAAGGCTGCCCCAGCTTTTCTGCTCCGCCTTGCTTGCCCTTGCAAACCCGTAGCCCGGAAGGTCGACAAGGTAGAAGTCCCGATTTATAAGAAAGAAATTTATAAGTCGGGTCTTGCCGGGCTGCTGCGAGGTCTTGGCGAGCTTTTTGTTGCCGCAGACCGCATTTATAAGGCTCGATTTGCCAACGTTGCTCTTGCCCACTATCGCAATCTCCGAGCCGAGCGGTTCGGGGTAGGCACCCTCCAAACCCGCACTCGTTATAAACTCCGCCTGTTTAATTGCAAACTCCACCATATGGTACTCCGTTTCCCTTTCGTATATCACAGTATAACCTGCACTTAAACGCTGTACAAGCCCTAAATTTTATTTTCTTGCAAAATATTTAATCTTTCATTCACACTTTGTTTTTAGATGGGTGGTACAATTATGGTACAAGTTGAAAGGACAGGGATAAATGGCTTTATTTCGTTCATCGGATATAGGAATGGATCTTGGAACCTCGATGGTTCTTTGTTACATACGCAACAAGGGAATAGTTTTACGCGAGCCCTCGGTTGTGGCGATAGAGAGGGGCAGCGGCAAGTTGGTTGCCGTAGGCTCGGAGGCAAAGGATATGCTGGGCAGGGCGCCCGAAAACCTCATAGTCATGTGCCCGATGGCGGACGGGGTTATTTCGAGCTTTGACGCAACAGAGCGAATGCTAAACCACTTCTTCACGAGGGTCGTGGGCAATCGGGTCTTTTTCAAGCCGAGGGCGGTCATAGCCGTGCCCTCGGGAGCCACCGAGGTTGAAAAGCGTGCCGTGATTGAGACGAGCGAGGGTGCGGGCGCAAGGTACACCTACCTGATAGAGGAGCCTTTGGCGGCGGCGATAGGCGCAGGCTTGGACATCTTCTCGCCCAAGGGCAGCCTTGTTTTGGACATAGGCGCAGGCACTGCGGACATGATGGTAGTATCCCTCGGCAAGTCGGTCGTTTCGACCTCGATAAGGGTCGGCGGCAACAAGTTCGATGCGGCGATAGTCCGCTATTTCAAGCGGCAGCACGGCATAGTCATAGGCACGACGGCGGCGGAGGCTCTAAAGATAGAGTTCGGCTCGGCATACCCCAAGAAGGATGCGCCGCTTATGGACGTCAAGGGGCGGTCGCTGGGAGGAGGGCTTCCGGTTGCGCTGCAGCTCGAGAGCAACGAGATAACCTATGCCCTGTCCGAGCCGCTTCACGATATCGTTGAGCATCTAAAAGATATGCTTGAACAGACCCCGCCCGAGCTTTGCGGGGACATAACCGAAAGCGGAATCTGCCTTACCGGCGGCAGCGCCCAGCTCTACGGGCTGGACAAGTTCATCTCCGAGCAGACCGGCGTTCCCTGCTACGTTGCGGAGGATCCGGTGGCGTGCGTTGCGATAGGCGCAGGCAAGGTTTTGGAAAATCTCAAGCTCTATGCGAGCGTTTTATACGACTACAAGCGCGGAGATTATTACGAGGAATAGGGGTAAGTTATCATGGCGGAAGCAAAGGGGAAGAAGGCCTTATCGCTCTGCATCCTGAGGGTGCTTGAAAGGCACGCCTCGAGCGAGCAACCGTTGACGACGAGGCAGATTATTGCGCTCTTAGAGGCGGATTACGGCATGGTTGCCGAGCGCAAAGCCGTGGGAAGAAACCTTTTGCTGCTTGCGGAAATGGGCTTTGAGCTGTCAACCTATCAGGACAACGGCAAGGGCTACTACCTAAAGCGCACCGAGACGGACACGAACCTTAGGCGCAAGGAGGTGCTGCTCGACGCCCTTCTTCGGGGAAAGAGGTCTAAAACCGGCTACGTGCTCGAGGGCGAACTTCAGGACGGCAGGGTTCCCATACATTCGGTTCCGTTCGGCAGGAGCGGGCTCGATGAAAGCGTGTTCGATAGGATAGAAATTATCAAGGAAGCGATAGCCGAGTTTAAGCAGCTCTCCTTCATCTATAATAACATGGGCATAGACGGAAAGCTCACGCCGCAGAGGCAGACCCCCTACATGGCCTCCCCCTATGCGCTTGCAATGGCGTCGGGCTATTATTATGTGATAATGTCGATTTCGGGCTACGGCAAGCCCCTGTATTATCGCTGCGACCTCATGAGCGATATCGAGATTTCGGAAGCTGCAGCAAGGCCCGTGATTGAGCTTCAGGACTGCGAGGACGGCTTGGACGTTGCCGCCTTTTTGAGAAAGAACCTCTATCGGCAGGACGAGGCAGAGACCCACGTGCTGCTCTGCGCAAGGCATCTGATTGGCGAGATAGGCGAGCAGTTCAGCGCAGCCACCATGGAGCCCGAGGGCGACGCCGTGCGGGTCAGCCTCGAAGCGCCCTACGCCACGGTGCGGGAGTTCGTCTTAAAAAACCTGCGCCACGTTGCAATTCTTGCGCCCGAACAGCGGCGCAACGAGTTGAAGGAGGAGCTAAAGACCGCCCTTGCGCTGTACCCGCAAAACGCATAAACAGGCAAATTCGACACCAAACGATGGACAGCAAGCAAAAAAATTAGCAAATCGGACATAACTATGTTACATTCGCTTGCTATAATGTGCTTGAGGTGTATTTATGAAAGTGAAAAGTTTTATAAAGCGAATAGGAAGTTTTTTTACAAAGCTCGGAAAGGGACTCAAGCCGCTGCTTGTGCGTATTGGCGCATTTTTTTCCAAGCTCGGAAAGAGGCTTAAGCCTGCGTTTGTGCGGATAGGAGCAGTTTTTGCCAAGCTCGGCAAGAGCATACGCACTGCGCTCATGCAGCTTCCGCCGCTGTTCCGTGCCGTTTTAATGGGAACCGTCGGGATTGCGGTGGTTGCAATGGTCATAGTGATAGTTGCGGTTGCGGCAAGAAAGCGGGGCACCGAGGCGGTGCTTCCGGTGGCGGATCTCACCGATTACAGCACACCCGTTGCGGGCGACCTTAACAATGAGGAACAGACCCTGATTTCGGAGGCGGACGAAACGCCGATTCCCGATGCAGAGGAGGAGCCCACGCCCACCCCGCACCCCTTGGACGGCATAGCCTACGAGCGGGGCGATTCGGGCGATGTGATTATTAGCCTGCAGGAGCGGCTCATGGACTTGGGCTATCTCGACTCGGACGAGCCCACCGACTATTTCGGCAGTCTCACCGAGGATGCGCTTACCGCATTTCAAAAGCATAACGAGCTGACCGCCGACGGCATACTCGGGGCTTCCACCTACGATGTGCTGTTCTCCGACGAGGCGAAGATATACGTCATGCAGTCGGGCGATTCGGGCGATGACGTCGAGGCGGTTCAGGAACGATTGTATCAGCTCGGCTACCTTGCAAAGAGCTATATCACCGGCAACTTCGGTGAAAAGACCTTGGCTGCGGTCATGGAGTTTCAAAGCGCCAACAAGCTGACCGCCGACGGCAAGGTGGGCGAAAAGACGATAAGTGCGCTGTACAGCGACGACGTCGTCAGCAACAGCTTTAAGCACGGCGACGTGGACGACACGATAGCCAAGTATCAGCAGCGGCTCATAAAGCTCGGCTATCTTGAAGATGATTTTGAAGCGGACGGGCGCATGGACTCCGAAACGGTTGCGGCAATCAAACTGTTTCAGGACGCAAACGGCTTGACCCGCGACGGCTGCTTGGGCCCCGCCACAATGGAGGCCTTGGACTCCTCCGATGCGCTTTCCTACGCCCTGAGGCTCGGCATGAGCGGCTCAAAGGTCAAGGAGGTTCAGCAGCGGCTCTACAAGCTGGGCTATCTGCGCTCCTCACAGGTCACAAGCTACTTTGGCGAGGCAACGCAGGCGGCGATAATCTCGTTCCAAAAGCGTAACAGCCTGACCGCCGACGGAGCAGTCGGCTCAAAGACCACCGCAAAGCTGTTTTCCGACAGCGCCAAGGAGGCGGCAAGCACCGCCGTGTCACCCGATGACTCGGATGATAGCAGCAGCAGTAGCAGTAGCAACAGCAGTGGCTCGACCTCGAATTCGAGCGGCGTTGAAAAGTTCATCGAGATTGCAAAGAGCAAGCTCGGCTGCAAGTACGTTCGAGGCGCAAAGGGCCCGAACACCTTCGACTGCTCCGGCTTCGTCTACTGGTGCTTGAATCAGGCGGGCGTCAAGCAGGGCTACCTCAACTCGATAGGCTGGCGCACGGTCACCAAGTATAAGCGCATAACCAACATGAATGACCTCAAACGAGGCGATATCTTGGTGTTCTCCGGCGCCACCGCAACCGGCAAGGGCCACGTGGGCATCTACCTCGGCAACAACCAAATGATAGACGCAGGCTCCTCTAAAGGCGCCGTCGTCATCAGATCGAGCATCAGAACCAACTACTGGACAAGCCACTTCCTTATGGCATACCGAATCTGGGACTAACGAGAAAACAATAACTCAAAGAGCAATGGGCGGAAAACCTCCGCCCTTTTTATGCTGTTGACGGGGCGGGGAGAAGATGGTATTATTTAAGTATAATTTAATAAGGAGACGAATTTATGAAAAAGAATGTTGCTTTGTTTTTGGCAGTGTTGCTGCTAATTACGGTTCTACCTGCGTTTTCGGCACAGGCATCGGAAAGCTATTACAGGTATGTTATAGCCGATGGAGAGGTCACGATAACGGGGTACAGGGCGCAGTTCGATGAGATGAGCATTCCCGCCGTGATTGAAGATTTGCCCGTCACGGGGATTGCGGATTATGCGTTCAGCGAAGCCGCAAACGTTAAAAAGTTTATACTCCCCGAAGGAATAAAGCGGATAGGGGAATATGCTTTTTCGGAGTGCAGCAGGCTTACCGAGGTTCAAATGGGAGCTGCGGTTGAGCTAATAGGTGAAAACGCCTTTTATGAATGTTCCCTACTCGAGCGGATAGTGATTGACGATGAAAACGCCTTCTATGCGGACGACGACGGAGTCTTGTACGATAAGGAGGGCAAGACCCTTATATTGTATCCCAAGGGCAACTCGCGCACGAGTTACAAGCTGCTTGACAGCACGGAGACCATTCCCGCCGAGGCGTTTTACGAGGCATATGCTCTTGTTTCCGTAGAGATAGGCGCAAAGGTTTCAAAGATAGGCGAGCTTGCCTTTAACTCCTGCCCTATGTTGGAGCAGATAAGCGTTTCAGAGGAGAATACAAGCTATAAGAGCGTGGGCGGCTGCCTGCTTTCCAAGGACGGCAAGGTGTTTTATCAGTATCCGATAGGGAACACCCGAACGGGCTTTACCATCCCCGACGGCGTGGAAACCATTATGGATGAAGCGTTTTGCAGCGCATGGGCTCTTGAGGATATAGTAATTCCGAACAGCGTAGTCGATATAAGAGGGGGTGCGTTTTCAGCGACCTCATGGCTTGACAATCAGCCGGAGGGCACCGTCTATGCGGGCTTGGTTGCCTATGGCAAAAAGGAGTCTTATGCTTCGATCGATGTCGACGAGAACGGAGCCTTGCTGCTCAGGGAGGGAACCCGAGGCATAGCCGAAAATGCATTTTCAGAATGTGACAGCATCAAAATTGTAGAAATCCCCGACAGCGTCGAGGTCATAGGGGCAAATGCATTTTCACGCTGCCAAACGGAAACGGCGAGCATAGGAAGCGGGGTAAGGCAAATAGGTGCAGCCATATTCAGAGGGAATCAAAACCTAAAAGCCATCACCGTTTCGGAGGATAACGAGTACTACAAGAGCGTAAACGGAAACATCTATACCAAGGACGGCAAGGTGTTGGTACAGTATGCTTATAACGACTTTTCCGGCTACACCGTCCCCGACGGCGTTGAAACCATAGCAGAGGGGGCATTTGCGAGCCTGCTTTTGGTATCGGTGAGCCTGCCCGATTCGGTAACTCTCATCGAACACGGCGCTTTTAACGACAACGAATATCTAAGCTCGGTGGACTTGGGCAACGGCGTGAAAACCATTGAAGATTCCGCATTCAGTGTATGTCCGAGGCTGAGCAAGATATCCATTCCCGATAGCGTTGAGCACATAGGCGAGAGCGCCTTTAGCAGCTGCAACCTGACCTATATCAAGATAGGCAGCGGAGTAAAGACCATAGAGGATTGGGCTTTTAGTGACAGCAACACGATAGCGGTATTCATGGGCGAACCCCCGACCGATTTCGGCAGAAATGTGTTCGGCTCCAATTCGCTCGTCTGCTATCAGGCAGAGCATAAGGCCCTATGGGCGCCGAACAACGAAACCGAGTGGAACGGCTTTGACCTTGTTTCCTACGTTGCGGAGATTGACTTTACCTACGAATTGAATACCGATGGGGCGGTTGTGACGGGATACAGGGGCATAGACCGAGACATCAAGGTTCCGAGTACTATTTACGGCTCCCCCGTAATTTCAATAGGCGAGCAGGCCTTTGCCTATAACTTTGAAATTGACAGCGTTGAGCTTCCGAGCGGGCTGAAAAGGATAGGAATGGCAGCGTTTATGAATTCATCCCTTCAGAGCATCAACCTTCCCGACACCGTTATCGAGATAGGAGCCGAGGCGTTTGCCAATACAAAGCTAAAAACCGTCACGATTCCCAAGAGCGTGCAGACGATAGGTGGAATGCCGTTTGGTTTATGCTTGGAGTTGACTGAAATAGAGGTAGACCCCGAAAACACCGCATACAAGGATGACGAGGGCGTGTTATACACGGCGGACGAAGCCCTGCTTATGCAATATCCGCCTGCCAAGGCAAGCACGGAATACAGGGTTTTGGACGGAACAAAGACGATAGGGGACGATGCCTTTGCAGACTCCTCAAGACTTGAAAACATAACGCTTCCCGACGGTCTTACCGCAATTAAATCCAGGGCGTTCCGCGGCTGCACAAGGCTCACGGAGATTACGATACCCGAGGGCGTGGACGAAATGGGCATGATGGCGTTTTATAACTGCTACGAGCTTAAAAGCGTCACCTTCGAGGGGGCACCGCCGACCGAGACCGAGGGCTGGGGCTTATTCGACATGATGATAGATGCGGAAGGCGGGGAAAGGCCTCTTGACGTCACTCTCTACTACTATCCCGAATATGCAAGCGCTTGGGCACCCAACGGTGAAACGGAATGGTTCGGCTATCCGATAGCAGAGATAGCCCTGCCCTGCTTTACCTTCACCGATGCAGACGGTTCTGCCGAGGTGCAGTATATCGAGGTGGATGAGGAGAATTTATGCATAGTCAACCTGCCCCCGAGGACGACGGCGGAGGAGCTTGAAGCCAAACTCGGTGCGGAGGCGGGCGAGCTTACGGGCACGCTTAAAACCGGCGACAAGGTTACGATGGACGGCAAGGAGTACGTCGTTGTAATCATGGGCGATTTGAACAGCGACGGCGATGCGGATTCCTCCGATGCCTCACAGCTGCTTCGTGCAGTAGTACAGCTTGAAACGCTGACCTCACTTCAAGCCCTTGCAGCCAACACGGGGAACAACGAATCCTATTCCGCCTCCGATGCCGCAGCTATACTGCGCTTCGTAGTTCGGCTCGAAGCAACGGTAGGCAGAACAAACTGATTAAACCCAAAGAACGGCGGGCGGCTCCTCCGCCCGCCACTTCACGTTACCACCCCCGTATGGGCGCATACCACCCGTAGTACTCTGTAACCCTTAAAATTCGACATTCTGTTGTTTGTGTGATATAGTGAAAGAAAACGAAAAGAGGTAGTCAGAAAAGGCGTATCTTGGCATTTTACTAATACGGACGCCCGTGTGAAACTAAAACACTTATATCCGGAGATAAAGTTTTGAGAATTACAGTGTAGTAGGGGCGGATATCATCCGCCCGCCATTCCCGTTATAACCCCTCACGGGGAGGGGTACCCTCCCTTTCTTTTCGCATTCGTCTTCCCCCTGTAGGGGCGGATATCATCCGCCCGCCGTTCCCGTTATTGCCCTCACGGGGAGAGGTACCCTCCCTTTCTTTTCACGAGAAAAGAAAGGAAGCAAAGAAAAGCGTAAAAAGATAGTATTATAATTTGTATGGTGTTGCCTGAATGCGCCATTTTGCCACGAACAGGTGGCAAAATGGCAAGGGAAACTTTTAATTATTAATTACGAATTACGAATTACGAATTATAGATTGCGGTTTCTTTTGGTACCTTTTCTTTCCGCCAAAATAAAAGTACAAAACAAATCAAAATACCGCCCCTGCAATCGGGGTGGATTATTTATATTCCCGTTACAAAAATTTTGCAAGCGCATGTTAAGCTAAAATTAAGGTAGCGGGGAAGTTTTTCCAAGCGAAAAGTAAATACAGCCCCGTTCGGTAAAAGGAGGTCGGTTATGAGAAAAGGTTTGGTCTGGCTCATCGTTGTTTTGATGGCGTTTTCGTCGGTGTGTTTCGGCTGTTCGGTAGAAAACGAGGGCGGCGACGGAACGGTTGATATTTTCGAGGTTACGGAGGATTACGTCTACTTGGCGAGTGAAAACGTGTACGTTGAGGATGCGGAAGGAACGGTTTACATTCCCCTAATCAGCGGCAAGCCCATAAACGAGGAGGACTTTAAGGTCATTGTAAACGGAAAAACGCTTGTCACGGATAAGGATTATGAGAAGAGTCAATATGCTTTGGGCGGCTATTGGGGGGTTGAAGCAGGGACAAGGTACGAGCTGCCCTTCTTTCTTTATCAAGCCTACCGCGGCAAGGATTGGAAGGCCTATGCCGAGCTTCAGCTTGCCTATAAGTCGAGGGATTTTGGCACGGAGGAGGGCTTTGCCTCTTTTTTGGAGCTTGAAGCGGCGCTTGAAGAATCACAAAACGAGTTTTACGATGATTACCTGTCGCTCCAAGAACAGGGTCGGCTTCCCGAGTTGTACAGCTATCTTTTGCAGCTGCGGTTTCCCGGCAAGGTGGAAGAATGGAGCGAGAGCGTTTCCGAGATAACCCTTGTAGTGGATGACAGGGAATACGTCTTTCCGGTGGGTGAGCTTACCTCAAAAAACTATGTTAATCCATACAACGACACGGAACTGTTGCTTAAAGGTGAAGGGGGAAATGCCGGCTGGAACCTCGTCCATCCAAGCGAAAACGGTGCTTTTAGAGGCTCCATGGGTAAGGACGATTGCGCCGTAAGCGCAATAGAAAACGTGACGATAACCGATTTAAGGCTGTTCGAGGACGAGCGGGAGATTTCGGATATACAGGTGGTAATCATAAACCCGATGATAGGCGGAGAGTGGATCGGCGGTTATTATGACGAGGAGGGCAACGAGCTTCCGCTTGACATCGTTTCGGACTTTATCTGGGACGGCAAAACCCCTATAGAGCTTTCAAAGGGGCAGCTTGCCTACTTTACCTTCACCTTCCACGAGCCGAGGCTTGCAGGCAAGTTCTACGGATATACGGAGTATATGTTCACCGTCGAATATCAGGATGAAAACGGCGAAAATTCGAACAGGGAGCTCTCTGGGTTCCCGCTTTTAATCGAGCCCGTTTCCGGCAACCCGTTCGAGTGCTACTTGCAGCATGAACTCGGGGTCGATGTTATGAGCTACTATACCGACTTTTACGATGTGCTTGAAGAAAGCGGCGGCGTTTTGGAAATAATGGATATGCCCGAAGCGTAGAGAGGGGGAAATTATGAGAACTAAATGGCTGAAAATCCCGCTCGGAATACTTATCTTTGCGCTCTTGCTTGCGCCGATCGGGCTTATCTATGTGCTGACCAACATGGAGATGCTTCAATATCAGGAGATCTACGTGCCGCCCGTTACGATAAAGTCCTACGGCGAGCCGCTCCCCGTCTTTCGCATGGATATGCGGGAGTTCGTTATTATAAGCGGCACCTATGTCAGCACGGAGCAGTTTTATATGGAGCTGCCGAGGATGAGAAACGCCTACTCCACGCGAATCTCGGTAAACACGGGCGACTATATAGAGGAGGGCGAGGTCATAGGCTATACCGAGGACGGGCAGACCGAGATCCTTTCCACCGCAAGCGGCGTCGTTTTGGAGATTCACATGGGCGATTACAGCTACTTCGTTATGGAGAACGACGAGAACATAGCCCTGTCGTGCCTTGCGGACAAGGAGTTTTTGAGAATATTGCAAAGGAGCGACCTTGCGCTTACCGACGCCAACGGCAAGCCCGTGGAGCTGCTTGAAATAGGGCGGCTTTTAACCTCCGACGGGAAGACGCAGGTGCTGTTAAAGCCGCAGGGCGGAACCTACGGGCTTATGGAGGAAAAGCTAAAGCTCTACACTGGAAGAACCTTTACAAACGCCCTCGTTATAAGCACCAAGTGCCTGTTCCGCCTGCCCGAAAGCCCCGACAAGTGGTATCTGCGGGTGCTTGACGAGGACGGCAGCTTCGTTGAAAACAGGGAGGTACAGGTGGGCTTTTCAGACGGGGAATATACCTGTATCACCGGCATAGAGGAGGGCGTTTTGGTGGACAGCGGCTATGCTGCCGTCATGGGTGGTGAGTGATATGCAGGAGCTGAAAGTCGAATTGACGCAGGTAAAAAAGAGCTTTGCAAGACCCGTGCTCACCGATATAAACCTAACCGTGGACAACGAAAGTTACATTGCAATCTTGGGGCAGTCCGGCTGCGGCAAGTCCACGCTGATGAACATTTTGAGCATGGTCGAGGACAGGGACGGGGGCGATTTCGTGTTCAACGGCAGGCGCATTAAAAAAGGCTGTGACTATGCCAAGCTCCGTAGAGAGAACATCGGCTTTATCTTTCAGACCTATAACCTCATCCCCACGCTCACTTGCCTCGAAAACATACAGATGCCGCTTTTGTATAAGCGAAAGGCGGAGGATAAGAGCAAACTTTGGATGGAGCGCATGGGCATAGGTCACCTTAAAGACCAGCGGGTGAACACGCTTTCGGGCGGGGAAAAGCAGCGGGTTGCGATAGTGCGCGCGCTGATGCTCGACCCCTGCTTGCTGCTTGCCGACGAGCCCACGGGCAACCTTGACGAGGAAAACGCCAAGTTGGTGTTTGAGATAATTAAAGAGGAGCATGAAAAGGGCAGGGGCGTTGTGATGATAACCCACAACGAGCAGGCGGCAAGGCAGGCCAAGACCGTTTTCAAGCTGAAGGGGGGCGTGCTGCATGAAAGCAAGTAACCCGCATAAAAAGCCGTTTCCGCATTTCCGCCACGCCTGCACCATGGTCGGGCGCAACGGCAGGGCATATATAAAGCTCAGCGTCACCGTGGTGCTGTCGTTCACCCTGCTTTTGGGCTACATGGCGCTGACCGATGCAAGGCTGTACAATCAATATGCCAAGGTGTTCACGCTGCCAAAGGAGGTGGTTCAATGCTATGTCGAGAGCGACCCCGAAACCATGCGCGCCTTTTTGAACCTCGTGGAGGCGAACGTCCCCAACGTTCAATACTACGACTACTTTTCCTCAAGCACGGAGCTTACCACCTATGAGCAGTCGCTTCATGCCGAGTGCTTCTTTTTGCCACAGGGCGTGGAAACGCTGTACACGATAGACTCGTCCACCACTTTGGACGCAAACGCCGCAGGCGGAACCACCTGTGGAGAACCGATAGCGCTCTTGGGCGATAAGCAGGACTTTAACCTTCAAAAGGGCGAGGCGATAATAAACGAGGGCTTCTACAACAGCCTTATAGCGGGCGGCGCAGAGGAGCCTCTAACCGTCCTTGTGCCCTTCTATTGGGCGGACGGGAGCCACTCCGTTTGGGAATTGGACGTCGTCGGCGTTTGCGAGGACGTCCACGGCGTGTTTATACGGGAAAATTTGGAGGACGGGAGAACGAGCGGCTATGTCACCGTCTATCTTTCGCAGTCCCAGCTCGACGAGGGCGCAGGCGAATTTGAATATACCAAGCAGATAGCCTTCACATCAAGCGACAGCCCCGAAGCCGTAATGAGCTACGGCAGGGCGTTGGGCATGGTTGCACAGGGCGTTGCCGAGGTGCAAAACGAGGCGCGAACCGCGATGCAAAACGCAATCTCCTCCAAGGCGATAACCGCAGCCGTCATGCTCGCTCTGCTTGCGATAAACCTGTACAGCAGCTTTTCCAACGTGCTTGAAACCCGCAACTATGAGATAGGCATAAAAAGGGCGATAGGCGCACCGCAATCTGCGATAACCCGCCAATTCCTCTATGAAGCCCTGCTCGTCTTGGGCTTTGACACCCTGCTTTCAATGTCCCTCGTTGCCGATGGGCTTATAGTCTACAAGGCGGTGCAAAAGTACTACCATGAAATCTCATGGGTGGCCTATGTCTCGCCCTATTCGCTCATCATCTACATTGCGTGCAGCCTCGCCCTTGCAATAGCGTTCAGCCTCCTGTTCGCCTACAAGGCGACACGGGTCGAGGTTGTAAAGCACTTAAAGGCGGAGTAGGGGTACGATTGGGTACCCTTCCCTTCTTTCCGCGCACACCCTTCCCCCTGTAGGGGCGGATATCATCCGCCCGCCGTTACCGTTATTGCCCTCACGGGGGAGGGGGACCCTCCCTTTCTTTTCGCATTCGTCTTCCCCCTGTAGGGGCGGATATCATCCGCCCGCCGTTCCCGTTATTGCCCTCACGGGGAGAGGTACCCTCCCTTTCTTTTCACGAGAAAAGACTCACTATAAAAAGTCAAGGGGAAAATTTGAAAAATAGGAAAGAAATT
>JAUNBP010000071.1 GCA_030526995.1 Clostridia bacterium | reverse complement strand
ATTCCGCCTCACGACGGGCACCCTTGCCTTCGGCTAACGCTTCCTGCTGACCTGTCGCGTAGCGGACTTTCACCGCCAAGTTATTGCCCATGTCGGGCGCACAAACGTGCCGCAAGGCGGAGTTTTCCGCCTTGCGTTTCTGCTTATTTGCATTCGTAGCTCGAACACATGCTCTCGTCCGCTTCGCCGCTGTGGCAGTTGCAGGACGGGCGCACAAGGATTGCCGGCAGTTCGCATTCGCAGCCGCGTTTATTGAATCTGCAGCTTGTGACCTCACAGCCTATGCACTGTCTACCGTTTTTGCTGTCCATAAGATAATCCTCCTTCTTTTGCTCTGACCTTAGCTTGCGCAACCTTAAAAATTTTATGCAAATCCCGTTTTTTTTAATTGATTTTTGGTGCTGTCTTTGCTATACTTGGCTTGTATGTTTACGAGACTCACCACCGAAGATGCGCAAACCCTTCTTCCTTTTTACAAGAGGCATCATCCCACGATATGCGATAACACGATAGGCGCAGTCTATCAATGGCGTGATGCCTACGTTTCCTATTATGCTATTTTGGACTGCTTTTTGCTGATTCGCGCCCAATACGGCAAGGACGGCGACTGCTACACCTTTCCGATAGGTTGCGACCATGGCGACAACGATAAGGCGCTCGACTACTGCGAAAGGGACGCCGCTTTGAGGGGGGACAGGCTTCGCTTTTGCGTTTTGCCCTCCGAGGGGCTGCCGCCGCTTATCAACCGCTACGGGGACCGCTTAAAGATTGAAAACCGCCGAGAGTGGGCGGACTACCTGTATTCCGCCGAGAGCTTTAAGACCTTTTCGGGCAAGAAGTACCACACGCAAAAGAACCATGTCAACCGCTTCTACCGAGACAACCCGCAGATAATCTGCGTGCCCGTATCCAATGAGCTTGAGGGGCGCTGCCTCGATTTTCTCAATGAATACGGTAGGGAGCATACGGATATGAATGCCATCGAGCGCAACGAGCTCAAGTGGGCTGCGGATCTTTTGTTGATGCGGGACAAGCTCTGCCAAAGCGCCTTTTGCCTTGTGGACGGCAAGAAAATAGTTGCGTTATCGATAGGCGAGCTGCGTTTTGACACGCTCTATGTCCACGTTGAAAAGGCGCTGTCCGCCTACTCGGGGGCGTACCCCGCAATGGCTCAGGCCTTCGTTCGCGCCCATCCCGACGCCCTCTTTGTAAACCGTGAAGATGATGCGGGCGATGAGGGGCTTCGATACTCAAAGCTCAACTATCGCCCGATAAAGCTCATAGAAAAGTATTTTGTCGAGGTGCTACCTCAATAACCTTTCAAAATAATCCGAAAGCTGCAAAACCGTGCCCGCAAGGTCGGGCCTTTCCTTTGCGCTGCCTTGAGCAAGCGTGCCCCTGCCGCCGCCCTTGCCGTTTAACGCCGCATTGACCGCCGCTATGCACTCGCCCATGTCCATGTCAAGCTCCGAGCAGGACAGCACATAGCCCACCTGCCCGTTGAAGGGTGAAAGCAGCACCGAAAGCGACTTCCCAAAAAGCGTGCTCGTGCAGAGGTTTTTAAGCCTCTTTCCGTCCATGGGTGAAACGAGGGCAACGGTGAGCCTTATCCCCCTTACCTGCTTTGCCCCGCCTATAAGCTCTTCGGCGTAGCGCCTGTCCGTTTCGGCTATTGCAGCCCTAAGCTCCCGCTTGAGGTTGGACAGCTCCTCGCCCTGCTTTACAACCGCCTCGAACGCCTTATCATAGGAGGTTGAAAACAGCCTTGCAATCTTTGTAAGCTCCGCCTGCACCCGCCTCGAATACTCGGTTGCACGGCTGCCGCAGAGGAAGGTTATGCGCAGCCCGCCCTTGTACGCCATGGCGTCCACTATCTTGATATGCCCTATCATTCCTGTGCTTTTGACGTGCGGGGCGCAGCAGGTGCAGCAATCGCCGCCCTCCACCGTCACGAGGCGAATCGGGGCGGTCAGGCCCTCGGCGTGTTTCCTAAGCGGAATATCCTTTATATCGTCCTCGCTGTTATAAATCTTTGCGCTGACGCTGCGGTTTTCGCTCACGGTGGCGTTTGCAAGCCGCTCAAGCTGCCAGACTTCCTCCTGCGTCAACGGCTTGTCGAGGTCGAGGGTTGCATAGTCCATGGCGCAGTGGAAGCCGACGTTTACCGCCGAAAACTCCTTCCATGCGCAATAGGACAACACGTGTTCGCCCGTGTGCTGCTGCATGATATCGAACCTGCGATTATAGTCTATCTCCGCCTTGACCCTCTCCCCTATCTCAAGGGGCCTGTCGCAAACGTGATACAGCTCGCCCTCCCTTTCAAAGCAGGCGGTAACCGCCGCCCCGCCTATCGTGCCGAGGTCGCAGGGCTGCCCGCCCTTGTTCGGGAAGAACACGCTTTTATCGAGCGTGACAAGCCAGCCGCCCTCCCCGCCTTGGCAGGCTGTGACGAGGGCGTCACAGGTGGAATACTCGCTGTCTAAAAGATAAAGTCTTTCGGTCATAATATGCCTCCTAACTGCAAGATGAACAGGAATAAAAACATCGTGGGCAGGGACAGGGCGGTGGTTACCGCCACCTGCTCGCCCGCCAAGGACTCATCGCCCCCGAGCCTTGCCGCCAAGGGAAAGCTCGACATCGCCGTGGGTGCGCCGAACAGTATCAAGATTGCAAGCAGCTCATCGCCCGAAAAGCCCAAAAGATAAGCCACAGCCACCGCCACTGCGGGCAGCGCGAGGAGCTTTACTATGCAGACGCAGGTTAGGGCGCTGCGGTTTTTCATAAAGGAGTCCTTTGTAAGTATGCCGCCGAGCACGATGAACGCAAGCGGGGTACACATGTTGGAAAGGTGCCCTATGGGTTTTTGTATGACCTCGGGAAGCTGCAAGCCCGAAAGCCTCACCGCAAAGCCCAAGACCACCGCAATGATTATCGGGTTTTTGATTATCGAAAGCAGCGTGTGCCACGGCTTTATCCTGCCGCCCCGAAACAGCTCCAGCGAAATTACGCCGAGGGTGTTGAAAAGCGGAACCGAGAGGGCGGCTGCAATCGCCATGACCTCAAGGCTGTTCTCGCCCGCAAACGCCGCAGCCACCGCAAGCCCGAACACGGCATCGTTGCTCCGAAGCATCCCCTGAACCAAGACCCCCCTTCGGCTGTTCTCCTTTTCAAAGCGGGGCACGATTAAAAGCAGCAGCACAAAGGTCACGAGCGTTGCCGCAACTATGAACCCCGCCAGCGGAAGGTAGCCCGAAAGCTCGGTTTTTGACTTGGATATGCTTGAAAAGACCAGTGCGGGAATCCCTATGTAAAATATCAGTCCGTTTATCTTGGAGAAGGTTTCTCTGTCTATGAGCTTGACCGCCTTTACCGCCATTCCGACGAGCATAAGCAACAAAAGCGGTGCAACCACCTCAAAAGACACCCGTAATGCGTCCAAAATGCGACCTCCATGCGTTTTTTTTATTATATCACGTTTTTTGCGATTGTCTATTCAAACTTTACGTGATATAATTAGTCTGAAATAAACAGAAAAGGGGAATACATTATGAAAAGAAAGATCAGCTTCCTGCTCGCCGCAATCATGGTTATCGGTCTTTGCCTGCTCCCGACGGGCGCAGCCATGGCCGTTACCGACACCGTTGAGCTGCTCGGCGACGCCGACGGCAGCGGAGTTGTCGATGCCACCGACGCCTCAGCCATCCTGCGTCACATCGTCGGCATCGCACGCATTGCCGACGATAAGTTGGCCGACGCCGACGCAAACGAAGACGGGGAAATCACTGCCACCGACGCCTCGGCTGTCCTGCGCTATGTTGTAAATCTCGATACGCTGCCGCCGACGCCTGCAGTGGTAACTCCTGCTCCCTCGACCTCGGTTTCGCCCTCGGTTTCGCCTTCGGTTTCACCGAGTTCGGGAACGGCAACCCCGTCACCCACGACTCCGCTGGAGCCCACCGGTCTTGACGGCGTTACCGCCATGGGCACGGTTTCCGCAAACGACCACTACCTGCGCGAAGGCCCCGGCGAAAGCTATGCCACCACTGTCCTTATGATTAAGAACATGGAGGTCTACGTTTTCCAAAAGTCGGGCGACTGGTACTATGTTCAAATCAAGGGCACTACCGCCAGAGGCTGGTTCCCTGTCGAGTATATCAGCATTCCCGAAAACACCCGCATTGTGGCCTATGGCACAACCACGGTGCAAACCCCCTTGCTAAACGGTTCAAGTCAGACGGGCGTAACGCTTCAAACCCTGCCTCAGGGCTTGAGACTCGGCATACTCGCACAGGACAGCACCTACTACTTGGTGCGCCTGCTTGACACCGGACTTCAGGGCTATGTGCTTAAGGCAGCCGTAACCGTCGGAAACTCCCCCGATGTCACCGTCACGCCCACGCCCACCCCCTCGGGCTCGGTCACGGTAACGCCCACTCCCACGCCAAACCCGCTTACCGGAGTCACCGGTGAGGGCTATGTGGACGGCGAAGGCGTCAACCTAAGAGTTGGCGCAGGCACGGATTACACCTCCATAATGAAGATGTCCAAAAACACCCAAGTCTACGTCTTTGAAAAGGGCACCTCGAGAAGCGGAGACACTTGGTACCGTGTGCAAATCAAGGACACGTCCATTGTGGGCTGGATGCACTCCGCCTACCTAACGTTCACGAAGGAGCGGATTATCTACTATGCCACGGTCAACGCAAGCAGGCTCAACCTGCGCGCCGGCGCCGGCACCTCCTCGCAGATAATTACAACGCTCGACAGGGATACCCGTCTCGGCATAATCGGGCAGAACAGCGGCGGCTCCTGGTACAAGGTTCGTGTGCTTGAAACCAACACCGACGGCTGGGTCTATGCTGCCTATGTAAAGATTGGAGCGGCAGTGCCGTAAACGAATATGATGCGACGGCGAGGGTTTTGTGCCCTCGCCGTCAGTTCGTCAAAAAACTGTGTTTTTTGCCGGAGACTAACCGCAGCTTGCCTGCATCGCACTGTGGTCGGCGGGCGGATAATATCCGCCCCTACGCAAGGAAACAGCCCTAAAGGGCAATCCGTTTCGACGCGCATGTCGTCGAAGCCGGATTATGGTCAAGGGGTTGCGACCCCTTGAGAACCCCGAAAGGCTTTTTT
>JAUNBP010000019.1 GCA_030526995.1 Clostridia bacterium | reverse complement strand
AAGCTCCCGATTTGCCATCTGTTCATGGCAAATCGGGGCACTCAAGTTGCGTATTTAATTGTATTCTCTTACTCTTTTTAGGGTTCTTTTGGTACTTTTCTTCCCCAAAGAAAAGTACAAAATAAATCAGAAAACCTGTTAATAATTCTGCGCTCTTAGCTTGAAATATGCCTTGGGGTGTGCGCAGACGGGGCACATTTCGGGTGCTTTTTTGCCGATATGGATATGTCCGCAGTTGGAGCATTCCCAGATAACGACGTCCTCGCGGATAAAGACCTGATTGCCTTCGATATTGGAGATGAGCTTGCGATAGCGTTCCTCGTGCTCCTTTTCAATCTTGCCTACCATTTCGAACAGGTTAGCAATATTGGTAAAGCCTTCCTCGTGGGCCTCCTTTGCAAACTGCGCATACATCTCGGTCCACTCATAGTTTTCGCCGCCGGCTGCGTCCTCGAGTGCGTCCAAGGTGTTAGGCATTCCATTGCGCAGGAGCTTGAACCAAATCTTGGCATGTTCCTTTTCGTTGTCGGCGGTCTCCTGGAATATTTTGGATATCTGCTCGTAGCCCTCCTTCTTTGCGACCGATGCATAGAAGGTGTACTTTGTCCTCGCCTGCGATTCGCCGGCATAGGCAGCCATTAAATTGGCCTCGGTTCTGCTTCCCTTAAGTTCCATTTTTCAATTCTCCTTTTTCTTTTTTATGCAATCGGGACAGAGTCCCTTTACGCTCAACTCACAGGACAGGACCCTCATGTCCGTCCTCCTCTGCAAAAAGTCGCAGACGTCATAATCGGGCAGGTCGTATAGCAGCCCGCATTCAATGCACTCTATATGCTCGTGCGGCATTACGTTCCTGTCGTAACGGTCGCCGCCGTCGGGCATGGATATGTGCCTAATCTCGCCCGCCTCGCTCATCAGCTTTAGGTTGCGGTACACCGTCCCCATAGCTATCTGCGGCAGCCGCTTCTTCGCCTCCATATATATCTGCTCCGCATTCAAGTGCAAGGGCGACTCCTCTATTATATCGAGGATAACTCTCTTTTGCTTTGTCATCTTTCTCTCCAAATTAAGACTTATTCTTAATCCTATGTTATCACAGGGAAAGCTGACTGTCAAGGGGCTTTTTTACTCGAGAAATGACTTTTGAGAGCAAAAGGAGCAGAAACGGGGCTGCGGCTGCGAGGGGAACTATGACGATTAGGCAGCGCAGGTCGGGAATTTGGATGCCGAGCAGGGTTTTTAGGAGCAGCAGCGAGCCTATCATCAGGGTGGACATGGTTATAAGCAGCGCAGATCGGAGGCGGTTTAGGGGCAGGCAGCAGCGCAAAAGCACCGCAAGGCCCACGAGGGCGGTGAGGTAAATGACTACGGTCTGGGTTTGCAGCTCGGTAAAGCCAAGCGGGGGCAGGGCATATTGGGCGAGCAGCACAAACAGCAGGTTTACGAGGGCGCCGGGCAGCGCTTCGGAGACGACGTCACGGATGAAATGCCCCGAAAAGCGCAGGTTGTTGGGTTCGAGGGCAAGGAAGAAGGCGGGGATGCCGACCGTGAACATTCCGATGAGCGTCCACTGGATGTTTTCAAACGGGTAGGGGGTTGTGAATATCAGCATTATTATCGCTATGCAGAGCGAGAATATGCTCTTTTTGAGGAAGAGCTGGCTGCTCCTTTTAATGTTGTTGACGATGCGCCTGCCCTCCAAGAGAATTTGGGGCAGGGTGTCAAAGTTGTCGTCCATCAAGACGAGCTGGCTGACCTGCTTGGGAGCATCGGCACCCGAAGCCATGGCAATGGCGCAGTCAGCCTGCTTTAGGGCGGGCAAATCGTTCACGCCGTCGCCCACCATGGCAACGTACAGCCCCGAATTTTGCAGGGCTGCAACGAGGGAGGCCTTTTTATCGGGCGTGACACGGGCAAAGAGCAAATCGCCCTTGACGGCGTTTTCAAAGTCGGAGGCGGTGTTTAAGGCTGTGCAGTCGCAGACCTTGCCATAGAGCCCAAGCGATTTTGCTATAGCCTGCACGGTCTTTTCGTGGTCGCCGGAGATGAGGCAAATTTTCACGCCCTCGTTTTGGAAGTAGCCGAGCGTATCGGGCACGCTGTCCCTTATCGTATCGGTGAGCGCAATGAGCGCAAGCGGGCTTTCGTCCTTGGCAAACATCAGCACACGACAGCCGGAGAGGGCGATATCGTCGATTATGCTCCTCAGCCATTCGGGGCAGGAGGGCAGGACCCAGTCGGGCGCACCCAAGGTGTAGGTTCCGTTTGAAAACTCCATTTGCGTGCATTTTCGAGCCGAGGAAAACGGGATTATCGACAGAGGTTCGCTCGTGGCTTCGCAGTTAAAGTGTTCGGCAAGCGCCTTGGCGGTCACGTTGTCCTTGGGCATGGCGAGGACGAAGTTGCAAAGCATCTCCTTGTCAGCCTCGGTAAGCTCGGTGAGCGTTTCGCCGCATATCGAGCTTGCCGCCCGAATCGAGAGGTTGCCGTTTGTGAGCGTGCCGGTCTTATCGACGCAGAGGACGTTGACTCGGGCGAGCGCCTCTATGCAGTAAAGGTCTCGGGCGAGCGCACCCCGCTTGGACAGGCGAATCACGCCCACGGCAAGCGAAACGCTGGCAAGCAGCATGAGCCCTATCGGCATGACCGAAAGCATGGCAGCAGAGGCGTGGACGACGGCGTCAAACATGCCGAACGCCTTGTACTCGGTTATCATAAGAAGAACGCCTATGGGAAGGATTGAAACGCCGGTCGCAATCGAAATCCGCCTAAGATCCCGCATGAGCCTCGACACGGGCGCCTTGTATTGCTTGACCGCCTGTTCGATGCGGCGCAGGTAGCAGTCCCTGCCCACGCATTCGGCGGTGGCGTAGCACCTGCCCGAAATTATAATGCTGCCCGCCATCAAAAGCTCGCCCCGCTCCTTTATCACGGGGACGCTCTCGCCGGTTAGAAGCGATTCGTTGACCTCGACCGCACCGGAGATTATTCGACAGTCCACCGCCACCTGCTTGCCGCTTTGGAAACGGCAGCGGTCGTTGCACTGCACCTTGTCGGCGGCAAGCTCTACAAACTCGCCGTCTATCTCAACGTCCACCTTGGGCTCAATTTGGAGCGAGAGCTTTTCTATCGTGCGCTTGGCACGGCATTCTTGAAAGATGCCAATGACTATGTTGCAAAAGACCGTGCCCAAGTAGAGCAGGTTTTTATAAGAGCCCACAAGGAGCAGCGGCACGGCAATCAAAAAGCATATCAAATTGAACACCGTAAAGATGTTCTTCAAAATGATGCGCCCGTATGAGTAGGAGAGCAGCGACGCCTCGTGTTCCCTTTTTGACCTTCTAACAGCCATTATCCCGTATTATACCCCCGTGCAAGCAATAAATTCCATGCTGCCAGTATAGCACACCGCCACCGATTAAACAAGGGCAGGCAGGGAGATGTTGCCTTATTACCCCTCACGGGGGAGGGGTACCCTCCCTTTCTTTTCACGAGAAAAGAAAGGAAGCAAAGAAAAGCGCAAAAGAGATAATATCAAAATTTGTATAGTGATACTCGAGTGCGCCATTTTGCCACGGACATGTGGCAAAATGGCAAGGGGGTGTTTAATGTGGGTGCGCCTTCATTCTTTTGAGCCGTTTCGCACGATCATTTTGACGGGATGTGCAACGGGTGATTGAATACGGTTCGTGTTTTTTTGCAAATCAAATTGCAGGGGTGCATATTTAGACTTGCCGTTTGCATGAAGGGGCGGGGTGAGGGATTTTTTGTGAAGGGAAACTTGCAGCTCGTTTCAAATTCAATTATCCACAACGCCGAGGGGGGATTTATCCACCTTATCCACAGGCTTATCCACAGAAAAGCCGTTCTATTGCAACTTTTTTGCGTTATTTTATGTGGATGAGTGCCGAACGCCGCCATTGTAAAGATTCAATGGCGGCGCGCGGCGGATTATGAGGTTGGGGCATTCCTGCAAGGAGACGGGGCTTCTCCTGCAAGCTCTAAAAAATCTTTATGCAATCGCACTCGCTTGTTTGCGGCTCTCCTCCTCCATCAAGAGCTTATCGGCAACGAGGGCGATGAACTCGCCGTTGGTGGGCTTATCGTTCTTACCGTAGATGTTGTAGCCGAACAGGGCGTTGAGGTTTTCAATCTTGCCCCGCGTCCACGCCACCTCTATCGCATGGCGTATCGCCCGCTCCACCTTTGAGGCGGAGGTGTCGAACCGCTTGGCAATCCCGGGGTATAGCTCCTTGGTGATGCGGTTTATCAGCTGCGGCTCGTTGTAGACCATGCGAATGCCCTCTCTGAGGTAGTGATAACCCTTGATGTGGGCGGGGATTCCCGCCACCAAGAACACGGCGGTGACCTTTTCGTCAAAGGACTTGGGCGTCTGGGCATAGGGCATCACGCCGCCCTTTACCTGATCGCTGTCGAGCATCTGAACGATGCGCTTGTAGAGCGTTTCCGGCTCCACGGGTTTGACCATATAGTACCTTGCGCCCATGGAGCAGCACCTTCTGACCATAGTTTCGTTGCGCAGGGCGGATATCACGATGACCGCAGGCGCCTCCGCACCGCAGGCGGCAGGGAGCTGTTCCAAGACCGAGATGCCGTCCATGTTCGGCATGATGAGATCGAGGGTTAGGACATCGTACCTTTTATCGTGTAAGAGGGCCATCGCCTCCTTGCCGTCCGCTGCGATATCTACCTGTGCGATTCGCTCTCCGGTTAAAAGATAGCCCTTCATCATTTCGGTAAATTGAGTGTTGTCGTCCACCAGCAAAACTTTGTATTTTGACACGCTTTCTCCTCCTTTTCCGTCGCCCTCGGGCGGTTTTGCTGGATTTATTGTAGCATTGGTTGGTGCAAAAATGTTAGAGTGCAAATAAAGCGAGCCCAATCGAAATCGGTGCGAAGAATAGCAGTTGGATGTGGACAAGGAGCGGGGATTTGTGCTATATTGATAGGGAGGTGGAATATGGCTCTTATATTTATTGTAGAGGATGATCCCGACATTCGGGAGATGGAACGGTACGCTTTGAACAGCAGCGGCTTTGAAACCAAGGCCTTTTCAACGGGAAATGAGCTTTTTTCGGGGCTTTTTGAGACCCTGCCCGATTTAATTTTGCTCGATATCATGCTTCCTAATGAGGATGGGCTGTCAATCTTACGACGGCTCAGGCAGGACAACCGAACCCGGCGAATCCCCGTTATCATGGTCACCGCAAAAACGACGGAAATCGACAAGGTGAGGGGTCTCGACTCGGGGGCGGACGACTACGTGACCAAGCCCTTTGGCATCAAGGAATTGGTGTCGAGGATAAGGGCGTTGCTGCGCCGCACCATGCCCGAACCCAAGCCCCTCGTGTACGAGGGTCTGTCCATAGACGAGGACGGGCACAAGGTCTTTGCAATGGGAAAGCAGGTGGAGCTAACCCACAGGGAATATGAACTTTTGAAGTACCTGCTTGCACATGTCAACAAGGTCAACACGAGGGAAACCCTCATGGACGAGGTCTGGGGCTTTAACTTCACGGGCGAGAGCCGCACCGTGGATATGCACATAAAGACGCTCCGAAAAAAACTCTTAGGCTGCGGCGATTACATCAAGACCGTTCGGGGCGTTGGCTACAAGCTGGGGGATTGAACATGGATATACCCTACGAACAAATGCTAAACCTGCAGCCCGACGGCGTCGTGGCTATAGACTTGGAGGGCTTTGTTACCTATTGCAACGCCGAGGCGCTAAACCTCTTGGGGCTCAAGGAACCACCCATTGGCAAGTCGGTTTCGGAGCTCAACAAGCCCAACTTCCTCAGCTTCCTATCCGAGGCGAGGAGCGGGGACAGGCTGCTTGCCGACTATCATTCGGGAACCCTGCAGATAACCTATCAGGACCTTACTAAAAACAACCTGCGAAGCGGCGCAATGCTCCTTCTATGCGACCTTGGCGAAAAGCAGCGAACCGAACGCATCAGGCGGGAGTTCACCGCCAACGTTTCCCACGAGCTGAAAACCCCGCTGACCTCCATCTCGGGCTATGCCGAGATGATAGCTACCGGCATGGCAAAGAGGGAGGACATTGTAAAGTTCGCCTCCAAGATTCACAGCGAGGCCAACCGAATGCTTGCCCTCATCTCCGACATAATCAAACTCTCCGAGCTGGACGAACTCGGCAGGGCTCAGCACGTCGAGGAGGTCGATCTGTTCGAGCTTGCAAACGAGTGCGTGGAGATACTAAACCCCGCAGCCCTCCTTCGAGGCGTCTCCGTTCGGCTCTACGGCAGCAAAACTACCGTTATCGGCAATCGCTCCCTGCTCGCAGAGCTAATCTATAACCTGCTCGACAACGCCATAAGATACAACCGAGACAACGGCTCGGTAAAGCTAAGGGTCGCCGCAAACACGATAAAGATTAGGGACACCGGAATAGGTATAGCAAAAAAGCACCAAGAACACATATTCGAACGCTTCTATCGCGTAGATAAGAGCAGAAGCAAGGAAACCGGCGGCACCGGACTCGGGCTTGCAATAGTTAAACACATATGCGAACAACACCGCGCCGAACTGCTCTTGGAAAGCAGAGAGGGCGTTGGAACCTCTATAACGATTATATTCCCGCAATAGGGAGGGATTGTTATTATTTTGGTACTTTTTCTATCCGCCAAAAGAAAAGTACAGAACAAATCAAAATCCCCCGTCAAACATTAAACCTGAACAGCGTAACGTCCCCATCCTGCATCACATAGTCCTTGCCTTCGGAGCGGACGAGGCCCTTTTCCTTGCAGGCTGTCATGGAGCCGAGGGTGACGAGGGTGTCGAAGGGCACTATCTCGGCTCGGATGAAGCCCTTTTCAAAGTCGGTATGAATCTTGCCTGCCGCCTGCGGCGCCTTGCTGCCCTTAACTATCGTCCAAGCCCTGACCTCCTTTGGCCCTGCGGTCAAGAAGCTGATAAGCCCCAAGAGGCGGTAGCAGGCCTGAACGAGGCGGTCGAGCCCGCTCTGTTCAATGCCCATTTCGGTCAGGAAGGTCTGTTTTTCGTCGGGCGCAAGCTCGGAAATCTCCTCCTCGAGCTTGGCGCAGCAGCAAGTAGCCTCCGCACCTTCGGCGGCTGCCACGGCGTAGAGCCGCTTTACGTAGTCGTTTTCACCGTTGCCTATATCGTTTTCGGAGATGTTGGCAACGTAGATTACGGGCTTGTTCGTGAGGAGGAAGAGGGGATAGATCAGCGCCTTTTCGTCCTCGTCACAGTCGAGGGTTCTTGCGGGCTTGCCGCTTTCGAGGTGGGCGTACAGGCGGTTTAGCAGGGCAAGCTCTAAAAGCAGCTTTTTGTCGCCGCTCTTTTGCAGCTTTTGCACTCGGTCGATGCGCTTTTCAACTGCCTCCATATCGGCAAAGATAAGCTCAAGGCCTATCGTCTCGGCGTCTCGCACGGGGTCTATGCTGCCGTCAACATGGACGACGTTGGCGTCGTCAAAGCAGCGCACGACGTGGACTATCGCATCGACCTCGCGGATGTGGGAGAGGAACTTGTTGCCGAGGCCCTCGCCCCTGCTTGCGCCCCTGACGAGGCCTGCGATATCGACGAACTCTATCGTTGTCGGCGTGTACTTTTCGGGAGAATACATCTTGGCAAGCACGTCCAGCCGCTTGTCGGGGACCGCTACTATGCCCACATTCGGCTCTATCGTGCAAAACGGATAGTTCGCCGCCTGCGCACCGGCTTGGGTTATCGCATTGAAGAGCGTGCTCTTGCCAACGTTGGGAAGGCCTATAACTCCGAGCTTCATTGGGCTGCCAACCTTTCTCTGCCTATGTAAAGCCTCCTTAGCGCCTCCTCCCGCCCCAAAAGCAGGGCAATCTCAATCGCACCGCCGGGCGTTACCGCCTTGCCCGCAAGGGCAATGCGCACGGGCCAGAGTATCGTTCCGTTTTTCATGCCCTTCTCGGCTGCAAGGTTTATAAGCGCATCGTGAAGCGCCGTCTCCTCCCATGCGGGCAGGCTTTCAAGCAGCGGAAGCACCATGTCCAACACGGCCTTTGAAACCTCGGCGTCGGTCTTGGACTTCTTGTTTGTGAAAAGCTCAAGCTCATATTCGGGAATGGCGGTCAAAAAGTCCACAAGCTCGGGAATCTGAACAAAGGTCTCTATGCGGGGCTGCAGTATCTTTTGGAGGATGGACTTGTCCATGTGATCGATGCCCGCATCTTTGTAGTAGGGCAGGGCGTGGGCGGTAAAGTCCTCTTGTGAGAGCATTCGGATGTACTCGGCGTTCATCCACGTGAGCTTGTTGACGTCAAAGATTGCCTGCGACTTGGAAAGCCCCTCTATCGAAAACGCCTGCACCAACTCCTCGAGCGTGAAAAACTCCCGCTCGTCGCCGGGATTCCAGCCGAGCAGGGCGACGTAGTTTAGGATGGCCTCCTTTAGGTAGCCCTTTTTAATGTAGTCCTCAAAGTAGGCGTCGCCATCCCGCTTGGACAGCTTGTGCCGCTCGTCCCGCATGATGTTGGTCAGGTGGACGTAGACGGGCTTGTCCCAGCCGAAGGCGTCGTAGAGCAGGTTGAACTTGGGCGTGGAGGAGAGAAACTCGTTGCCCCGCATGACATGGGTTATCCTCATGGCATGGTCGTCAACGACGTTTGCAAAGTTATAGGTGGGCATCCCGTCCGCCTTGATTAAAACCATATCGTCCAAGTCGGCACAGTCCACGGCAATATGCCCGTATATCACATCGTCAAACGACGCCTCGCCCTTTTCGGGGACGTTGAGGCGGATAACATAGGGCTCGCCGCTCTCCATTTTGCGCTTTGCCTCCTCCTTTGAAAGGTGCAGGCAGTGCTTGTCGTACTTGAAAATTTCGCCCCTTGCCTCGCACTCGGCACGGCGCGCGTCCAGCTCCTCCTTTTTGCAGAAGCAGGGGTAGGCCTTGCCGCTCTCAACGAGCTGCAGCGCATGGGGCAGGTAGCTGTCCTTGCGCTCGCTCTGAACGTAGGGGCCAAAGTCGCCGCCGATATCGGGGCCCTCGTCCCAAACTATGCCAACGTTGCGCAGGGTCGAATAGATGACCTCGGTTGCGCCCTCGACAAAGCGGCTCTGGTCGGTGTCCTCTATGCGCAGGAGGAACTTGCCGCCGTTCTTCTTGGCAAAGAGGTAGTTGTAAAGGGCGGAACGAAGCCCGCCGAGATGCATATAGCCCGTGGGACTGGGCGCAAATCTCGTTCTTATTTCCATGTGTATCTCCTATTTTATCTTGAAAGAATCCTTTAAGCCCACGATGCGATTGAACACCGCAAGCTCCGTTGTCGAATCCCTGTCCTTGCAGTAGTAGCCCATGCGAATGGCTTGGCAGGGCTGCCCTATATCCAGTCCTATCATGGCGGGCTCGACATAGCCCAAAAGCGTTACGAGCGAGGCGGGGTTTAGTAGCTCTACAAAGTCCTTGCCCTCATCCGCTTCGGTCTTTTCCCGCATAAGCTCCTGATAGTTGCGAAACTCGGCAGGCCTTGCGTCCACCGAGGAAAGGTAGTGCAGCGTGCCCTTGACCTTGCGCTCACACTGTCCGCTCTTGGTCTCGGGGTCGTAGGTGCAGTAGACCGTTGTGACCTCGCCGTTTTCGTCGGTGTCAAAGCGGGTGCATTTTACGATGTAAGCCCCCTTCAGCCTAACCTCGCCGTCGGGCTTTAGGCGGAAGAACTTGGGCACGGGGTTTGCCATAAAGTCGCTTTTCTCTATGTAAAGCTCCCGTGAAAAGTGCAGCGTCCTGTTGCCCATTTCGGGCTTGTTCGGGTGGTTTTCAAGCTCTATCTCCTCCACCTTGCCCTCCTCGTAGTTTTCAACGATGAGCTTTAGCGGCTCGGTTATAGCCATGTAGCGGGGGGCGCTCTCGTTTAATTTTTCACGGACGCAGTGTTCGAGCATGGCGGGATCCACGGTGGAATCCGCCTTTGCAACGCCTATGCGGGTGAGAAAATCGAGGATTGCGGAGGCGGGATAGCCCCTCCTTCGCATTGCACAGAGCGTGGGCATACGGGGATCGTCCCAGCCCGAAACGTAGCCTTCCTCGACGAGGCGGCGGAGATAGCGCTTTGACATTATCGTGTTGTTGAGGTTGAGCCTTGCAAACTCTATCTGACGGGGCCGCTTTTCAAACTCGCACTGCTCTATAACCCAGTCGTAGAGCGGGCGGTGCGCCTCGTATTCGAGGCTGCAAAGCGAATGCGTAACGCCCTCAAGAGCGTCCTGAATCGGGTGCGCAAAGTCGTACATCGGGTATATGCACCACTTATCGCCGGTCTGATGATGGCTTATGTGCAGGATACGATACATTGCGGGGTCTCGCATGTTGATGTTCGGGGACGCCATGTCAATCTTGGCACGAAGAGTCTTGGAGCCGTCGGGGAACTCCCCGTTTTTCATTCGCATAAACAGGTCAAGGTTCTCCTCAACGCTGCGGTTGCGGTACGGGCTGTTCTTGCCGGGCTCGGTAAGCGTGCCCCGATATTCCCTCATCTCGTCCTTGGAGAGGTCGTCAACGTAGGCAACGCCCTTTTTGATAAGCTTTATCGCAAGCTCGAAGCATTGGTCGAAGTAGGATGAGCCGAACAGGAGCCTGTCCCATTCAAAGCCGAGCCAGCGGATGTCCTCCATTATGGCGTCGACGTACTCGGTGTCCTCCTTGGTGGGGTTGGTGTCGTCAAAGCGGAGGTTGCAGCTGCCGCCGTACTGCCGAGCCATCCCAAAGTCAATTGCAAGCGCCTTGGCGTGCCCTATGTGCAGATAGCCGTTGGGCTCGGGCGGAAACCGAGTCTTGACCCTCGGCTCCTTATTCCTCATGTCCTCTTCAATGAATTCCTCAATAAAGTTCTTTACTCTTTCTTCCATATATACTCCCAAAGTTCATTCCGATACTATCGGATTATTCTTGTTTTCCCAGCCCGTTTCGGACAGGCCCCTTTCAAGGTTGCTCCATATCGACGGGTAGCTCACCCTATACATTGCCTGCTTCCCGTTGACCTCGGTGCGGACGATGGCGTTGTCTGCGTCCACTTCAAACACCTCAAAGACCGCCCCGCTGCCGAATTCAATTACAATGCTGTCGGCGTTTTCATCCAAGCCCCACCAGACCCTGTGCGCACTTATCAATAGGAAGTATTCCACCTTGTTGGCGTGCTGAGTTGCATCCACGGTTATCCCGTCCTGCGTGGCGTATATCTTCAAGTCCTCGCCGTCGTAGATGTTGGAGTGCACCTCGCTGCTGTAATCGGTAAGGTCGTACCTCGCCCATATGGAGTAGGCGGCAAGCGCAATCGTGGCTACGACCATAAAGATTGCAAAGATTATAAAGAGCGTGAGCGCAACCTTTTTCACCCGATCCCACTTTAGCTTGCGGGCAACCAAAAACACTATGCCTACAATGACGGGGAAGGAAACGCAGATTAAAAAGAATGTGCTCGGCTCGCCCATGGGGAACCTCCCTTGTCGGATTTTAGGTTTTTAGGGTTCTACAAGGGTGTTGGGCTTTTGTGCCCAGCCCTGCTCCGAAATCACCATCGAAAGGTTCTGCCAGTAGCCCGAGGTTTCAACGATGTAGTAGCCGCCCTTGCCGCCCTCGGTTATGTGGATAACGCCCTCGTTGGGATTCTCCTGCTCATACACGGTCATCGTTGCCCCGTCGGGGCTTTCCAAAACTATCGTATCCAAGTCCTTGTCATAGCCCGCCCAGATTCGCTGTGTGCCTACCTGCTCACCGAGATAGTAGCGGAGGGTTGCAAAGTTTTCGGGGTTGATTTCGGTCACGACCCCGTTATGCGTTGCAAGCAGCGGTTCCGTAAGCGTGCAGCTGCCAAAGTGAGCGGCAACGGAGTTTTTGAAGGCGCCAACGTCGTACTTTTGCCAAACCATATAGCAGGGCCAAGCCAAAACCACCAGCCCCAACATGATGGCAAGCGCCACCCACAGTTTTCCCCAGTTTCTTCTCGTCTTTGCCATCAGAGTTCCTCCTTGCAATAGGTGTGAATCAGCGCCTGAGTTCCGTTGTCGCCCTCACCGTTGTCCACAAGCTCCGAGTACCTTCTTGCCGCCTCGTTTAGAACGGGGAGGGAAAGCCCCCGATTTTCTGCCTCCTCAATGGCAATCTTCAAATCCTTTAGCTGATGCTTTACAAAAAAGCCCGGCGCAAAGTCGCCCCTTAGCATTCGGGGCGCCATGTTTTTAAGCTGCCACGAGCCCGCAGCCCCGCCCTCTATGCAAGAGAGCATGTTGGAAACGTCCAAGCCCTGCGCCTTGGCATAGGCAATCGCCTCGCAAACGCCGGAGATTGCGCCGCAGATGGCAATTTGATTCGCCATCTTCGTGTGCTGGCCGCTGCCCGCATTTCCGGTGTAGTGCGCCGTTCCAAGACAATCAAACAGCGGCAGCGCAAGCTCAAAAACGTCCCTGTCGCCGCCCACCATGATGGACAGCGTTGCGTTTTTTGCGCCGACGTCCCCGCCCGACACGGGAGCGTCGAGGGCAAAAAGCCCCCGCCCCTTTGCGGCCTTGTATATCCTCTTGGAAAGCGCAGGGGAGGTGGTGGTAAAGTCTATGAGGACCGCACCCGCCCTTGCACTGTCGAGGATTGCATTTTTTTCAAAATAGACCTGCTCAACGTCGGGCACAAAGCCCACCATAGTGCATACGGCGTCGGCAGCTTCAACGCAGCTTTGAATGCTGTCATGCCAAACAGCACCCATGTCCAAAAGCTGCTGCGCCTTTTGCTTGGTGCGCGTGTAAACGTGCAGGCCGTAGCCTGCATTCAAAAGATGTCCCGCCATGGACTTGCCCATGACGCCAATCCCGATAAAAGCGATATTTTTCATATTACTATTATCTCACGCAGTTTTGGGAATGTCAAGCGGACGAATCTGCTTTTTAAGGGTTGAGACGTACATCAAGACGGCGGTTATAAGGCTTGCGACCTCGGCTATCGGGAACGCCCACCAGACCGCATCGATGCTGCCCGTGAGCCTTGCCAAGATAAAGGCGGCGGGCAAAAGCACGAACATCTGACGGATAAGCGATATCCAAAGGCTGCGCATACCCTGACCTATGGCACCGAAGAAGGTGGAGAGCGAGATGCAAATGGCTGCCACAAAGAAGCAGAGCGAGATGGTTCTAAGTGCAGGCACACCCACTGCAAGCTCGGCGGGGGTGGCGTTGAATATGCCGAAAAGCTCCGAGGGGAAGAGCTGAAACACCGCCATGCCCAAGAGCATAAAGCAGGCGGTCCATATTATCGTGAGCCGCAAGACCTTTATAAGCCGCTTGCTGTTTTTTGCGCCGTAGTTATAGCCCTCAATGCTCATAGAGGCGTTGGTAAGCCCGAACACGGGCATGAACACCATCGACTGCAGCCTGTAATACACGCCGAACACCGCCACGCCCACCGTGGGAACGAGGCTCTCCAAGATTAAGTCCATGCCGAACAGCATTACAACGCCTATCGCCTGCATGATTATCGAGGGAAAGCCCACGGCGTAGACCTGCTTGACGATGCCCCATTTCAATCGCATGTTCCGAAGCCGAACGTCCACCTCGTGATGCCCGAGCTTCAAAATCAAAATGGACAGCACCATGCCTATGCCCTGCCCCGCAACCGTTGCAACGGCAGCGCCCTTAACGCCCCAAACGGGAACTAAAACGGCGTCCAAAACGATGTTGGACACTGCGCCCGTGAGCTGCATTGCCATGGTTAAAAGCGTCTTGCCCTGTGCGGTCATTATGCGCTCAATGCCTATGGCAATAAAGCTGCCCATCGAAAAGACGCAGCATATCGAAAGATATTCGGTACCAAGCTCTATAACCCGCTCGTCCCCGCTCAAAAGCTCCATAATGGGTCTTGAAAGAAGCAGCCCCAAGACCGCAAAGCAGAGCGAGCTTATCACAAGCAGCGTTATGCCGTTTGCGGCTGCCATGTTGGCCTCATCTCGGCGGTTTGCGCCAAGCCTTCTTGAGATAAGCGAGTTCATGCCGACCGCCGTGCCTATGGATACGGCTATCATCAGCATTTGGATTGGATAGGCGAGCGAGAGCGCCGACCTTGCGTAGAGCGCATCGGCGGTCTGCGAAACGAAGTAGGTGTCCACAACGTTGTAGAACGCCTGCATCAGCATAGAAACGATGATGGGCCAAGCCATTGAAATTAACAGCTTCCCCTCCCGTTCGGTTCCCATTTTATTTTGTCGTATTTTTTCCATAGACGCAAGTATAACACAGAGAAAGGGAGCAAGCAACGCCTGCTCCCATGAAATTTGCCGCAGCCCATTATCTCATATCGAGCGAAGCGAGATATTTCATGCCGAGCGCAGCGAGGTATTTCACATTGAGCGAAGCGAAATATTTCACATTGCGCAGCAATATTTCATATCTTTTGTCGTCCTTCGAGGGCCTTTTGCAGGGTTACCTCGTCGATGTATTCGAGGTTGCCGCCTATCGGGATGCCTCGGGCGATGCGGGTGACGGTGATATCGAGGGGGCGAAGCAGCTTTGCTATGTAGGAGGCGGTAACGTCGCCCTTGGCGTCCGAATCGGTGGCCAAGATGACCTCCTTGACCGTGCCGCTTTGACAGCGCTCCAAGAGCGCATTGATGTGCAGCTCGTTGGGGCCTATGCCGTCCATGGGCGAGAGCGAGCCGAAAAGCACATGGTACTTGCCCATGTATTCCCTCGTCTTTTCCATTGCTACCACGTCCTTGGGGTCGCTGACCACGCACAAAAGCTCATCGGTGCGCCGTGGGTCGGAGCAGATTTCACAGCGTTCAAGGTCGGTGTACATACCGCATACGGGGCAGGGATGCACGTTTTCGGCGGCGTCCAAGAGTGCCACCGCCATATCTCGGGTTTGGTCCTTGTCCATGCCCAAGATGAAATAGGCGTATCGCTGCGCCGTCTTTCTGCCCACGCCGGGCAGCTTGCAAAGCTGAATTATCAGCTTTTCTATTGCCGCAATCGCCATGGATTAAAAGCCCAGATTCATGCCGCCGGTAATCTTTGCCATCTCCCGCTCGGAAGTCTCGGTTGCCTCGTTTATCGCAGCGTTGACTGCGCTTGTGATAAGGTCTTGGAGCATCTCAATATCGTCGGGGTCGACGCAGGCGGGGTCTATCTTAATGCTCTCCACTATCTTTGTGCCGTACACGGTTGCCGTCACCATGCCACCGCCCGCCGAGGCGGTGAAGGTGCGGGAATTTAATTCCTCCTGCAGCCTTGCCACGTCCTGCTGCATCCTCTGTGCGCGCTGCATGAGCTGCGCCATGTTGCCTCCCATGTTGGGGAAACCTCCTCTTGCCATAAAAACCTCCTGTTTATTCTATAATTAATTTTCCGCCGAACAGCTCCTGCAGTTCGGAAACGTCGCCGTCGGACGGCTCGAGCCGTAAGCTCAGCGTTAAATTCTCCTGCACCTGCCAAACCGCCTGCTGAACCTGCTTAAAGTTCTTCGCCGCCTTCAAAACATCGTATGCCGTCTCGTTCCCCATCGGAAACTCCACCAAAAGCCGCTCCGAATCCACCGTAACCGCCCTGCCCGAGCGAGCCGAATAATGCAGCATCGGGTTTATGAGCTGAAGCCTGCCAAGCACCGCAGCCCAGACTTCATCGGCATCGCTTAAAGCAGCCTGCGCTTCGGTGGGTTCCGCCTCGGCTTGCGCTTCGGCAATTTCCGCCTTAGCGGGTTCGGGGCGTTCCGCTTCGGGCTGCGGCTCGCTCTCTTTGTCGAGCTTTGCTTCGGGTTCGGGAGCAGGCTCTGTTTCCGTCTTTGGCATCGCAACGGGCGCCTGCACAAGGGGCGGGGCAGCCCTCTGCGCTTCGAGGGCAGCCAGTCTTGAAGCGAGCGCCTCAAAGCCCTCGTCGCTCTGCGGGTGACAGATGCGGACAAGGGTGGCCTCAACAAGCGTTCGGGGCGAGGGGAAGTAGCGAAGCTGACCCTGAGCCGTTATCAGCCGTTCGAGGGCGTAGAGCAGGAGCTGCTCATCGTACTTCTTCGCCTGCCGCTCGTATCTTGCCATTCGGTCGGTGGTGCAGTCCAAGACCTCCTCACAGCCCCCGCCGCAGCTCTTTGTAATAAGCAGCGCACGGATATGTGCCGACAAATCGTTTGTAAACACCGTAAGATCCCTGCCGCTCGACACGGTCTTGTCGATTGCGCCTATGCACGCCCTGCTGTCGCCCGAGAGCAGCGCATCGGCAAGCGAGAACAGCACATCCTGCTCAACTCCGCCTATGACGGCGTAGACGTCGGAAGCGGTGACCTTGTTCCCGCAAAAGGAAAGGCACTGGTCGGCAAGCGAAAGCGCATCCCGCATCCCGCCCTCGGCGGCCTTGGCTATAAGCTGCAGGCCCTCAACCTCTATGGACGCCCCGACACGACCCAAAACATCCTGCAAGCAGTGGATAATGTGAGCCGAGTTTAGGCGGTGAAAGTCGAAACGCTGGCAGCGTGAGATTATCGTTGCGGGCAGCTTGTGCGGCTCGGTCGTTGCAAGGATGAATATCACGTGGGCGGGCGGCTCCTCCAAGGTTTTCAAAAGCGCATTAAAGGCGTTATTCGAGAGCATATGCACCTCGTCGATGATGAACACCCTGTATTTCAAAATGAGCGGCATGAATTGCGACTGCTCTATGAGGTCACGCACGTTATCCACGCTGGTGTTGGAGGCGGCGTCGATTTCCAAGATGTCGGAGTTGTCCGACAGGGCGGCTTCGCAGTTTGGGCAAACGCCGCAGGGCTCGCCGTCCTTGAGGTTTGTGCAGTTTGCAGCCCTTGACAAAATCTTTGCGGTCGTGGTCTTGCCGGTTCCCCTCGACCCGCAAAACAGGTAGGCGTGCGAAAGCTGCCCCTGCTCAAGCTGATGCAAAAGGATGGTAGTAATATGCTCCTGTCCTATGACCTGTGAAAAGGTCTGCGGTCTATATCTTCTGTACAGTGCAAGATGCGCCACGCTTTTCCTCCGAAAATTACTTAACACCTGATTATATCATATTATCGCTGCGGATTCAATTACAAATTGCCCGCCTATGTTATGCGCTAATGAAGCAAAGCGCGCCAAGTCCCTCATGTGCCGCAGCACATTTCATATTTGCCCTGCAAATATTTCATGGCGAAGCCATTTCACTTGCCCACAGGGCAAATTTCATTGAAAAATGCAAGGCTTACGACTTGCATTTTTCTGCGGTGCCCGTTTGCCGATTGAACTTGAAAAACACGTAAAGCTGCATACGGTTGGTAGCCATGACCCCGCCCAAGGCCAAGCTGAGCGGGTCGCCCCTTTGACACACGCCGCCAACCGTTTTTATAACCACGGCTTCGGGGTTTGCCTGCTGCCACTGTTTTAGCATCTTATCCAAGTCCTTTTGCACCAGCCCAAAGTTTTGCAGGTGAACGAGCCCGTATTGGTACAGGTTCGTGCCCGAGAGAGTTTCATATTGGATTGCAAGGGCGTTGAGCACCCTTCGGTTTACGAGCGCCCCAAGCCCGTAGCCAAGATCGAACTCACAGGTTACGTTTGCAACCTGCGGGTACATGGCAAACCATTCGTTGATTTTTGCAATAAACTCCGCCTCTCTAAGGTTTTTGCGCCCGAACACCTGCGAGCGCCTTTCCGCCTGCCTCTGTCCGCAGGCGGAGCAAAAAATATCCCCATCCCCTATGGGCGCATTGCAACTTTTGCAGGTTCTCATAGGAACCCCCTCAGCTTGCGGGCGGCGGCGCAAAGCCGTCACCGTCATCCCGTTCGGAGCAATTGTCGGAATAGGGCGCAAAGACCTTTTTTGCGGAGCGGTTCTTTCTCAGAACGATAATCAAAATGACCGCTATAATCAGAATGGCCACAACCGCGGGCACAAACACAAACAATTTGCTCCTTGTGGGGCGCAAGTCGGGGACGTTTGCGTCAAACTTGCAGACCGTTTCGGACACGCCCTCCTCGGCATTATATATCTCAACGTCGTTTAGCCGTTCGGAGGGAAGCCCGTCCTCCAAGAGCCTTAAGTCGCTGATAACTATTCGTTTGACCTCTCCTCGACAGTTGTTGCCAACCGTAAAGCTGTGGCTGCTCTTTCCGATAGGAATTTCATCGCTTAAGCTGTTGAGCAGGACGGAAAAGTCGCCCTCCGTCGTTTCTATCGTCAAGCTGCAGCTGTTCACCCAGCCGAAAGATATATACGAGCCCGTTTGGTTGTCCGCATCAAAGAAAACGGTCTTGCCGTTGTCGGTAGAAACTATGTCCGTAACCCTTATAAGCAGGGTTCCGTCCTCGGCTTCGGTCTCGGCTGCCACCGCTCCCGATAAAACCGATAATATTGCGCAGAGCAGCAGAATTGCAGATAAACATCGTCGATCATGTTTTGACGATTACCAATCAGGCAAATCTTATGGAAGGAACATCCTACGTCGTTTGGTGCGCAGGCCCGATGGAAACCGTTGAAGCGGAAACCGCAAACGTTCACCTGACGGTTGAGGCAATGGGCGACCCCTTCCCCATGGACACTGCCCTTAACGCAACGGAGCTTAACAAAGAGATTGCCGCTGCCGAGCTTTCCGGAATAACCCCCGTGCATCAGCTCTGCATTGGGTGGGAGGTCGTTATGCCTCAGGGTTCCGAGCCGCTTGCAGACGATTCCATACTCTTAAGCTTTCACCTGACCGATGATGGGCTTTTTGCTCTTGAGGAGATACTTGACGCCTATGTGGCCGATTATAATACGGCGAATCCGACGAACCCCATGACCGTGGACGACATCATCCTTGTCGCCTGTGCCTACGAAACAAGGACGGACGAGGACGGCAACCCCACCGATCCTGTTTTGGTGCGGCTTACCGACGCCGTCAGCGCAGACACTACGATGTTGGAGACGGAGGGACGGCTCTCGGAAATGCCAAGTGAGATATACTTGGTCTGGGTGAACCAAAAGGAGATGCCCGAATACACCATAGAGATGCAGCCGGGCTTGTGGTTTTCCAGCGGCGTATGGGTGGTAGATAACGCAACTCTTGACCGCTTTTATTCCTACTGTGTTGACCTCCATAAGATTTATCCGCAGGAGGGCGACGAATATAACAGCAACGACCCCTCGCAGGGCGATTCCTCGGATATAGAAGCGATTAAGACGCAACTTGCCAGAGTTCTCCACGCAGGCTATCCCTCGGATGCCCTCGGCTTATCTGCGCTGGTAGACGGAGACGCACTACAGGCAGCTTATTTTACCCAGAACGTAATTTGGGCCTTTACGGATTATGAGTACGTTACCCCTGCATCCATGCAAAGCCATCCTTACACGGCAGCCCTGTACGAGTATGCCAACACCGGAACCTTGACCGGCGATTATGCAAGCTATCTTGCCAACCTTGATACCGTGGAGATCACCTATCCCACCGGCAGCCTGCCCCTTGAAAGCAGCGTGGGCGGCGAGGTCAACTTCACCGTTTCCGCCAACAAGGCGATGTATATTACGGTAACCAACATACCGGACGGAACGGCCCTGTATGTGGGCGAGACCGAAGTTTTCCTCAATGATGAGGTCGCCGTTACCACGACGGGAACCGAATTTACGCTCAGGCTGACGGATCCGACTGCGGCGGCAAACGTGGGCAACGTTGCCTTCACCTATCCCGAGCAGACAGGCGAGCCCGATGAATCGAGCATGAGCCTGTTCTATCCGGTGGTCACAACCTTGCAGCGAATGCTTGGTTACAGGCTAAAGACCAGCACCAGCGGCATTGCCATCCGTTACGAGCTTACAGAAAACGTCTTTGTAGGAGAGAACGGCGCACAGGCGCATATCCGTTTTATGAGCAGCACCGACAGGCTTGGCAGATACACCAACGGCATCCGCTTCAAGGCCGACTTGGACGTTGCAAACCTCAAGCAGGCTCTCGATGTGGGTGATTACTTCGCCTGCGGTTCGCTTCTGATGCCCTTGGACAGGCTCACCCAAAACGCAACCGCCCAAGATATGTACGATGTTGAGCTTATGACCCTTGATATAGACACCGCAACCGGCGTTTACTCTTCAAGCAGCTCCGCCCCCGTGGTCGTAATGCCGAGCGTTGCGCAAAGCAAGAGCATGACGGCAGAGACCATGGTAATGTGGACGCAAGAGATGGAAAATGCCACCACCGCAAGCGAGCTTATCCCGCTTTTGAGGGCAGCAGGCATGACCGTGTTCTCCGCAAACGAGGACGACACGGCTGTGAGGTATGTAATCTACCTGACCTTCAACGACAACGGAACGGATGTGGATGAGGCTCGTCAAGCTCAGGCGAACAGGGAGATAGCGTTTAGAGGCTTCTTTGTGAAGTACAGCGAAGCAGACGGCTATACGGCTTGCTACTCCTCACAAAAGTCGAACAGCGCAACGAGGATATTCAACCACTATAACTACTCTAACTTCAGCGTCTTGAACGCAGGAGTGACGGCAGATACGGCGTTGAACGGATATTCGATAAACGCTCCGTCGGCGGAGAAGCAGACACAGCTGGCATGGGAGGTATACGAATAATGAAGAAATATGAATATGAAAAACCGATTTGCGAATGCATACGCTTCGATGCGCGCGACATAATCGCAACCTCGAGCGTTTGGTACGGCCCCGACTATCCCGGCGGCGGCGATCCCAACGACGGCGGCACCAGCGGCGACGATCAAATAGGCGACAACTGGTGGTTTAAGCCGTAAGATTAAGGCCCCTTAAGCCTTATAACTTCAAAGTTAAAAGACCGAGCGACCCTAAAAAGGCTGCTCGGTTCTTTTTTTGCGGCGAAACAGGGCTGTGGCTTTAAGACCGAGGTTGAAAAAGGACGAGGCTCATAGTATAATGGTTAAAAAGCATCGAGGGGACGTGTTTTTATGAAAAAGCGAGTTATAATAATCTCCGTTTGCGTGGTGGCGGTGTTCGCCATTGTCCTTGCGGGGGCATGGTTCTTGGGCAAGAGCTCAAGGGTGGATGAGGTGCAGCAGGTGGACGACAGCACCGAGAGCGTAACGCTCACGCAGGAGCTTCTTAGTAACCTCGACTCCCTTCACGCCCTCCCGAACCTAAAGCTCATAGACGCCCGAGGGATAAGCCTTGAAAAGGCGGAGTACGATGCGCTCTGCCAAGCCTTCCCGAACGTGCAGGTGCTCTACATGGTTCCCCTCTCGCAGGGAGATACCGACAACACGGTCTCGGACTTGGTTCTAACCTCCTTTTCGGAGTCCGACCTTGCGCTGCTTTCGGACTTTCCCAACCTCAAGACCGTGGACGGAACCGCCTGCGACTGCCCGCAGCTTCTGATGCAACTCGAGGCGCAGGGCAATCTTTCGGTGCTGTGGAGCGTCCCGCTCTGCGGCAACCTCTATTCAAGCGACACGAGCGAGCTTGCGGTTGAAGGCGCAGATGCAGGCGCCGACGAGATTATAGCCGCTGCAGCCCTGCTTCCAAACCTCAAAAGCCTCGACCTTACGGCTGCAAACCTCTCCAATGCGGACAACGCCAAGGTTGCTTTGGCCCTGCCCGATCTCGAAATTGTTTACTATGTATCCGTGGACGGACAGCAGTATGCGCCCGACACGCAGGACTTGGATTTAAGCGGAGCCGACATAAGCTCCCCTGACCTCCTTTTTGAGGAGCTTTCCTACCTTACAGACCTTAAAAGCGTAAACCTTACCGCCTCCTCTCTTACGGCAACGGAGCGGGGGGAGCTTGTCACACGCTTTCCGAGCATAGATTTTTACTGGACGGTTGAAATTCTAAACATGAGCGTTGACAGCACCGAAACCACCCTCGACCTCAACGCCTACGCCCTCGAGGACAACTCCGAACTGATGCAGGCGCTTGCCTACCTGCCCGCCTTGGAGCGGGTCGATATGTGCGAATGCGGGCTTGACGATTATCAGATGGCGGAGCTTGCCGATGCCTACCCCGCCGTGCGCTTCATCTGGGAGATAGATTTGGGCTTTTGGGGCAGGCTGCGCACCGATGCCACGGCGTTTACAACGAGATCGAGCAAGGACGAGGACGAGATGAAGTACCGCCTCACCTCCGAGGACATTTGGGCGCTTCGCTACTGCGTCGATTTGGAGGCGCTCGACTTGGGGCATCAGCAGCTCACCGACATCTCCGCCCTTGCCAACTGCACTAAGCTCAAGGTCTTGATTCTTGCGGACAACCAAATATCCGACCTCTCTCCGCTTGCAAACATGACCGAGCTAATCTGGGTGGAGCTGTTTATAAACCGCATCGAGGACCTCAGCCCGCTTGCAAACCTCACGAGCATCACCGACCTCAACCTCTGCACAAACCGCATAGAGGATCTGACCCCGCTCTACTCGCTAAGCGGCTTAAAGCGGCTCTGGTACTCGAACAATAATTACTCCACCGCCGATGCCGCCGCCCTTGCGGAGGCCCTTTCCTCCTGCCACTGCAACCGAACCGTCTGGGACGAGACCTCCGACGGCTGGCGCGAAACCGAGGAATACCTTTGGATGCGCTCCTTCTTTGAAAACAGCCCGAGGTATAAATAAGCCTTTGACAGATGTGCGCTGCTGTGTTATCCTTAAAATATACAGAACTACCGCCCGAAAAGGGGGACTGCACGCATGAAACGGGTCGGAAAAGCGGATAAGCCCAACGCGGAAAAGCCCCAGATGAGCCCGATAAATCGGCTCATCGCTCTTCTCTGCGTCCTGCTTTGTGCCATGGGGCTTGCGATAATAGTCCTTATTCCAAAGTCGGAGCCCGCACAGGACGAGCTCTTGCTTCAAACCCCCCTCCCCTCAATCGAGCCCTTGGACTTTTCCGCCCGAGACGACGACTTTACCGAGCTTTGGGAGGCCGACCCCTATTCCGATTTTATTTATCGCCTCGATAGCGAAAAAGCTATTATTGTATCCTATATCGGCACGGACAGCATTGTGCGCCTGCCCGATACAATTTCCGACCGTCCCGTGACCGACATAGCCTCGGGTGTCTTTGCTAACAACGAGACCGTGAGCTATGTGATTGTAGGAAGGGACGTTGTAAATATTGAGGAGGGGGCTTTTTCGGGCTGCTACACGCTCGGCACTATAGAGGTGGACAAGTCCAACCCTGCCTATGCCGCCGTGGGCGGCGTGCTGTTTTCCAAGGATTTGTCGAGCCTTCTTTTCTACCCGCCCGCAAAGACCGAAACGAGCTACAACGTTTTAGACAGCGTGACGCACATAGGCGAATATGCCTTTTCCGACTGCCCCGAGCTTACAACGATAGTTTTGGGCAGCGGGGTTGAAACCCTAACGCCCTTTGCCTTCATGGGCACCGCCCTCACCTCCGTCGAGGTGGATTCCGACAATCCAAACTATGCCTCGATGGACGGGGTGCTGTTCAACCGCACCCTAACCGCCCTCGTCTACTACCCTACGGGCAAGCTGCTCCCCACCTACACCGTTCCCGACGGCGTGACGCACATAGGCGATTCCGCCTTCCGCCTCAGCACCGCATTACGGGGCATCCTCCTGCCCGACGGTCTAACGCATATCGGGGATAGCGCCTTTTTTGGCTGCACCTCCTTGGGTAGGGTTACGCTACCCGACAGCCTGACCCACTTGGGCAGCCATGCCTTTTCCCTCTGCACGGTCATGACCGAGGTTGTGCTTTCAAATAATCTCACCCGCATCGGCGACTACGCCTTTTCCGACTGTTTTGCCCTCCGCACAATAGCCCTTCCAAACTCCGTTGTCGAGATTGGCAACTACGCCTTTTCGGAATGTTCTGCGCTGTTCTCGCCCCTAATTCCCGACTCCGTTACAAGCATCGGTGACTTTGCCTTCTCCGCCTGCAGCTCCATTCGCAAGCTAACGCTTCCAAACAGCGTGACCCATATCGGGGACTATGCCTTCTCCTTCTGCGATGTCCTGTCCTCCGCCACCTTGGGAAACGGACTCCAATCCCTCGGCGACTACGCCTTTATAGGCTGCTCTTCGCTAAGCTCCATTGACCTTGGCAGCAGCTGCCTCACCGTTGGCGACTCCGCCTTCTATGGCTGCAGCTCCCTTGAAAGCATAAGCCTGCCCGCCACCGTCACAAGCCTTGGCAGTTCCGCCTTCTTCGGCTGTTCTGCGCTGCAAGCCGTTTCCCTCTCCGAAAGCCTTACCTTCATAGGCGAAAACGCCTTCCACTCCTGCACCTCATTGCAAACCCTCTCCGTGCCCGAGGGCGTTACCGCCATAGGCTACGGCACCTTTTTATCCTGCACTGCCCTGCAAACGGTTACGCTGCCCGACAGCCTGACCTTCATAGGCGACAACGCCTTCCATTCCTGCACCGCCCTTGAGTCCGTAGACTTTGGAAACGGCGTTGAAAGCATTGGCGCCTATGCCTTTGGGCAGTGTTTCGCCCTCAAAGCCCTGCGCATTGCGGGCGAATTGACAAGCATTGGCGATGGCGCCTTCCATTCCTGCACTGCGCTTCAAACCCTTTCCCTGCCCGACAGTCTTAATTCCATTGGCGAGGCCGCCTTTGCAAACTGCTCCGCACTTCAAGCCCTCTCACTGCCCAATTCACTCACAACCTTGGGCGATGGCGCCTTCCATTCCTGCACTTCCCTGCGCACGCTGACCCTGTCCAACGGCCTTACCGCCATACCCATCAGCGCCTTTGCCTCCTGCACTTCCCTCACCTCCGTCACCGTCCCCGACTCCATAACCACCATAGGGGCAAACGCCTTCTCCGCCTGTACCGCCCTTACCTCCGTCACCCTGCCCGCCTCCCTGACCGCCATTGACGACGCCGCCTTCTATGCCTGCACCGCCCTCGTCTCGATTGAGGTGGACGAGAACAACCCCGCCTTCACCTCCCAAGACGGCGTTCTCTTCAACAAAGCCGCCGCCACCCTCCTCTGCTACCCCTGCGGAAAACCCGACCCGAGCTATGCCGTCCCCGACTCCGTTCAAACCATCGCCCCCTTCGCCTTCTTTGGCTGTACCGCCCTCACCGCCGTTACCTTACCCGCCTCCCTAACTTACATAGGCGACTATGCCTTCTCTGCCTGCTCCGCCCTCAAAGACGTCAGCTTCCGCACCCAACCCCAAGCCCCCCTCACCGTCTCCGGAACCGCCCTCCCCAACGGCATCACTATCGTTGTGAACGAACCGTAGGTTTTTTCTTCTTCATTTCTTTTCGGACGCGAAAAGAAACGAAGCAAAGAAAAGCGGTAAAGAGGGAGTTTTATGCTCTGCAAAACAATACTTGCGTGCGCCATTTCGCCACGGACATGTGGCAAAATGGCAGAGGAACGTTCAATATGGGTACCACTTCTTTCTTTGAGCGCACCATTCACCTGTAGGGGCGGATATCATCCGCCCGCCGCTCCCGTTATTGCCCCTTCGGGTTTTTTTGAGTGCGCCATTTTGCCGCAGACAGGCGACAAAATGACAAGGGATGCATGGATGTGAGAATGTTTCACGTGAAACATCGATTTTTTTGAAACACAAACTCCCGATTTACCATCCGTTCATGGCAAATCGGGGCGCTCAAGTTACATGTTAAATCATAATTCCTTACTCTTTATGGGGTTCTTTTGGTTCTTTTCTTCCCCAAAGAAAAGAACAAAACAAATTCCCGCCACAACACGCAGAAACAACCCTTTGTGTTGGTCTGCCCATGTTTCACGTGAAACATCGTATTATGGGGTTGGCGTTTCCTCGTCGGGCTCGGCTTCGGGGGCTTCGGCTTCCTCGGGTACTTCCTCGGGCGAGTCCGCTTCCTCTTGGGTGTCAATCTCCTCGGGGGCAGCTGTTTCCTCCTCCCCTTCGGGTTCGGGGTCGGCTTTGCCGGTTAGGAAGGCCATAAGGCGGGTTTGCTTTTGGGTGCGGGAGAGGAGCAGGACGGATATGCCGGCTGCGAGGATGAAGAAGCTGATGAACTGCGAGGTCGAGAGGGCGCCCACTGCGCCTCGGGCCTCATCGCCTCGGAAGAACTCGATAACAAAGCGCCACACGCTGTAAGCTATCAGGTACCAAGCGGTGACCGTGCCCCTGCGCTTGCTGTGTTTGAGCACAACAATCAGGGCTGCCGAGAGTAGTATCAAAAAGCCCGCTTCCATGAGCTGGGTGGGCAGGCGCATTGAAAACACGCCGCCAACGGGGTAATTTACGGAGATTGGGGAGACGCATTCCATGCCGTAGCAGCAGCCGCTGAAATAGCAGCCGAACCTGCCGCCGGCGTGCGCCAAGCAAAAGCAGGGCGCAAACAGGTCGGTAAACTCCAAAAAGCCCTTTTTCTTGCGGATTGCAACAATGGCAAGGCCCAAGACGCCGCCAATCAGCCCGCCGTAAAACACCATGCCCTCGCCTATGAGACGCCATAGGCTGTCAAAGAAGGCAGAGGTTGAACTAAAATCGAGGGTCAGCGATTCGGGGCTGACTATCCAATAGAGAACCTTTGCAAGGAAAAAGCCCAAAAGCACCGCCCAGATAAGCCCGTCAAGGATGTTGTCCGTCGAAAGCCTGCTAAACCTTCGTATCAAAAACATTACGACAAGCCCGATAACGGTGCCTATGAGTATGCAGGTGCCCATTGCGGGCAGGGTAAAAAACCCAAAGTCAAAATTAGGATGCATGATAAATCCTCCAATCGAAAGAAGTTTACCACATATTCGCAATTTAAGCAAGTTTTCATTGAAGGAAGGACGGAATTCGTGCTATAATGATAAAATGAAATGGAAAGAGATTGTAATCTATACCACCGATGACGGCATTGAGGCGGTCTGCGCTGCCCTTACGGGTGCGGGGCTTGGCACGCTGTCCATAGAGGAGAGCAAGGAGGTCTGCGCCGAATCGCTCGAGCGGAACGTAAAATACTGGGACTATGCCGATATGGAGAACATTGGCACGGACAGACCCTGCGTAAAGGCCTACGTCTCGGAGGGCGAACAGGAAAGCGAGCTTATAGAGGCTGCAACCTCCGCCATTGAGCGGCTGCGCAGCTTGGATGAGCGGCACGGCTTTGGCGAGCTTGCAATTGAGATTTATGAGGTCGATGAGCAGGACTGGGCGAACAACTGGAAAAAGTATTATAAGCCCCAAGAGATAGGCAAAAGGCTGCTCGTGCTGCCCTCGTGGGAGGAGGTGCCCGAGACGGAGCGGGTAATTCTAAAGCTCGATCCGGGCATGGCGTTTGGCACCGGCGCCCACCACACCACAAGGATGTGCCTTGAGCTGCTCGAGGGCTGCGTGCAAAGGGATGATACCGTCCTCGACTTGGGCTGCGGCAGCGGCATACTCTCCATTGCGGCAAGGCTCTTGGGCGCAAGGGCAGCCGTCGCCGCAGACATCGATCCCATCACAAGGAGCATCGCTGCCGAGAACGCCGAATTAAACGGAATAGGTGCGGACAGCTACGAAATCTTGATTGGCGACATCCTCTCCGACAAGGGACTTCAAAATACAATAGAGGAAAGGGCAAAAAATGAGCTGCAAAACGGCGGAAAATATCCGATTGTGATTGCAAATATCGTGGCAGATGTTATAATACCCCTATCCCCTATTGCCAAGCGCCTGACTCAAAAAGGCGGGCTGTTCATCGCCTCGGGCATCATCGACGACCGCCTGAGCGAGGTGATAACCGCCCTGAAAAGCGCAGGCTTTACCCTCCTAAAGCAGCTAAAGGGCGAGGACTGGAACGCCCTCCTCTGCCAAGCCTAAGCCAAGGCAGCACCCCCAAAGGTCAACGCCGCAAACGGAACGGCTCAGGGAACGGTGAAATGTGGATAAGTTGGTGTAAAAAGGGGATAAGTTGGGTAGATAAGCATCGTGGGGCCGTAAGCCATGGGCTTATAGGGCACGGTGTAAAAAAAAGAACAGGTTAGAAGTTGCAAGCATCAGGGGTGCTGTGAGCCATGGTGCAAAAAGAGGACAGGTTAGGAGTTGCAAGCATCAGGGGCGCTGTGAGCCATGGTGCAAAATTGGGACATATAAAGAATAGAGATAGTGAGGCAGGGAAGATGAATCGGTTTTTTACTACGGAGATACTCCAAAACGGGACGGCTCGAATCTTGGGCGACGACGTAAAGCACATCACAAAGGTGCTGCGGCTGCGTTCGGGCGACAAGGTGGAGCTTTGCGATGCGAGGGGCAGGGAATGCGAGGCGAGGATAACCTCGATAGTATCCGACTTTGTAATGCTGAAAACCGGCGAATGGCACGACGCCGACACCGAGCCAGAATACAAGGTCACGCTGTTTCAGTGCGTGCCCAAGGCGGGCAAGTTTGAGACGATAATCCAAAAATGCGTGGAGCTCGGCATCATGCGAATCGTACCGGTGCAAAGCGCGCGCTGCGTGTCCATCCCGAGGGGCGACATCGACAAAAAGCTGCCTCGCTATCAGCGGGTTTCCCTCGAAGCCGCAAAGCAAAGCAAGCGGGGAATCATCCCGCAAATCAAGCAGCTTAGGCGTATCGACGACCTTGATTTGGGCGGCTTCGATTTGATTTTGGTGGCTTATGAGGACGAAAAGGAGACCAAGCTGAAGGACGCCCTAAAGGGAATGGACGGCAAGCGAATCGCAATCATCATAGGGCCCGAGGGCGGCTTTGAAAAGGATGAGATTGAGCTTTTGAAGGAGCAGGGCGCAGTCACCGTCACCCTCGGCACCCGAATTTTGAGGACGGAAACCGCCGGCATGGCCATGCTTGCGCAAATTATGTACGAGGTCGAATGATGCGGGTCGCCTTCTATACCCTCGGCTGCAAGGTTAATCACTACGAAACCGAAGCCATGAGCGAGCTGTTTCGTGCCGAGGGGCATCAGGTTGTACCGTTTTCACACCAAGCAGATATATACATCGTGAACACCTGCACGGTCACGCAGATGAGCGACAAAAAATCTCGGCAGATGCTGTCCCGTGCGCATAACAACAACCCCGCTGCGCTCGTCGTTGCGGTGGGTTGCTATGCCCAAACCTCCCGCAAGACCGTGAAAAACCTAAGCGGCGTCTCCCTCGTCATAGGCAATGAGGGCAAAAAGGACATAGTCTCCCTCTGCAAAGCCGCCCTAAACGCTCAGGCCCCCGCCCCCGCTCTTGAGAGCGAAACTGTTTCTGGTGTAAAAACGCACCATTCACTCCCCGCCACCGAGGGCGAGACTTTGAGTGTGCAAGCGGAGGATGAACCGCTTGGTGCAAAAATACACCATGACTTGGAGTTTGAGGAGCTGTCGGCTACGCATGATTCGAGGACGAGGGCGACCTTAAAGATTCAGGACGGGTGCGATCGCTTTTGCTCCTACTGCATAATACCCTACGCGAGGGGCAATCTCAGATCGCGCACGATGGAGAGCTGCGCACGGGAGATATCCGCCCTTGTTGAGGGGGGGTACAAGGAGATAGTGCTGACGGGCATCCAGCTTTGCGCCTATCGGGACGGGGAGAGCACGCTTTTGGACGTTATAAGGCTCTGCGACGAGCTAAAGGTGAGGCGGTTGCGCTTGGGTTCGCTCGAGCCCACCTTCATCACGCCCGAAGCCGTCAAGGTTTTCAAGGGCAGCCGCTGTCTCTGCCACCAGTTTCATCTCTCGCTTCAAAGCGGGTCGGACACCGTTTTAAGGCGCATGAACCGCAGGTACACCCTTGCCCAATACGAGGCTGCCGTAACCGCATTGAAGACCGCCATGCCCGACACCGCCATCACGACCGACATCATCTGCGGCTTCGTCGGTGAAACCACAAAAGAGCACGAGGAGTCCCTTGCCTTTGTCCGCAAAATCGGCTTTTCGCGCGTCCATGTGTTCCCCTATTCCAAGCGGGAGGGCACCCGAGCCGCCGCCATGCCCGACCACCTGCCCAAGCACATAAAGGAGAACCGCACCCGTGACTTTCTCCGCCTTGCTAACCAACTCGAGCAGGAATTTTTGCAGGCGCAGGAGGGAACCTGTCACGAGGTCCTCATGGAAGAGGACGGCACCGGTTACACCAAAAACTACGTCCGTGTTCGTCTCGACGCCGAGGAGGGCGAGCTGATAAACGTCCTCATCACCGGCCACGAAAACAACCTTGCCCTCGGCAAAAAAATATAAAACCCAAAAAAGGAGAAAACCCAATGGAAAACTGTTTATTTTGCAAGATTGTTGCAGGCGACATACCCTCGAACAAGGTTTATGAGGATGAGAGCGTGCTCGCCTTTTTGGACATTGCGCCCCAAGCGCCGGTGCATATTCTCATCGTGCCCAAGCAGCACATCGAAAGCGCACAAACGCTCACACCCCAAAGCGACCCCCTTCTCTGCCACATCTTTGAAACCGCACGCAACCTCGCAAAGGAATACGGCATAGACCAAACCGGCTATCGCATCATTACCAACGTAGGTCAGCAAGGCGGACAAAGCGTTAAACACCTCCACTTCCACCTCATAGGCGGCAGAACGCTGAAGTGGGAGAATTAGAGGAGGAGCGTTTTTTTCCTTTTCACGTGTCCTTCCCCCTGTAGGGGTGCACTTGTCAATAGAAACTGGACACAAAGATCAAGAAAATGGACAGAGCGAGGG
>JAUNBP010000018.1:10196-30676 GCA_030526995.1 Clostridia bacterium | reverse complement strand
ACTGCACTTACTCGCCCCACCTCCAAGTGTTGCACTTGATGTGATATCGCACGGCCAAAAGAAAAGTACTAAATGAATCTAAAAACCCAAATTTCGCCTTTTTTCAACTTTATGCTGACAAACGTTTGGGGGCATGATATAATACGAAAGATTGGTTTACGGAGGTTTGCATGGTGAGGGCTGCGGGAATTTTGATGCTTGTGCTGATATGCTGTTTGTGTGCGGGCTGCGGGGGTGAAGCGCCCTTGGAGGTGCAGTCTGCGCCTACGATAGAGGCGGCGACGGTGGAGCCGGTTATAATTGCGGCGCCCACGCAGGAGCCTACGGCCTTGCCCACTGCCACTGCGGACCCGCTTGTGGGGAGCTATGCGGATGAGGCGGGCAGCTTTGAGCTTGTATTGAACGCCGACGGCACGTACAGCATAGCCTCCGACGGACAGGCGGCGGAGGGCACCTATGCCCGAAGCGGAGATAAGCTGTGCTTTACAAGCGAGGGTCAAACCTATGAATGCAGCTTTGAGCAGGCGGGCGGGAGCCTGATTCTATACCAAGACGGCTATGAACCGTTAAGCCTTATAAAGAACCCGTAAGTTGGAGGATGTATGAAGTTATCGGCTTGTAAAAGATATATCTGCACCTGCCTTTGTGCGGGGATGTTGCTCTGTTGCGCCTGCAATGGCGGGACGGAGCAGGGGACGGACGCAACCGAGGCGGCGCCAACGCCCACGGTCATAATAGACGAAGTGGTGGAGATAGGGGCGCCCACGCCGATTCCGACGCCGACGCCGACACCGACTCCTACGCCCACGCCCTCGCCCACACCTACGCCGAGCGGACTTTGCGGCGGACGTTTTCCGGAGGTGTTTACCGACGAGGTTGTAAGAACGGAGACCTCGTATCAAAGTTCGGAGCTTGCAATCTTTATAACCAAGGTTTTTGACGAGACGACCTATTCCAACATCGTTACCTACTTCGTTGCGGACATATATATTCAGGACATAGAGCTTTTGCGCACCGCAAGCGCAGCCGGCGACTTTTCCAAAAACACCTACGGGAGCGTGGAGAAGATGGCGGTGAACAACAATGCCCTCTTTGCGTGTTCGGGCGATTATTACGGCTATTATAACCGAGGTCTGGTCATAAGAAACGGGGAATACTACGAGAAGAATTTGACCGACAAGCGGGAGTCCTGCGTTATCTTTAGGGACGGAACGATGGAGACCTATGAATTTGAGGAGCTGGATCCCGAGGCGCTGATGGAGGCGGGAGCATGGCAGGGCTGGACCTTTGGGCCCTCGCTGATAGACGACAACGGGCAGGCGAAGCAGGGCTTTGAATCGCCCATATCGGGGATAAACCCCCGCTGCATGATAGGCTATTACGAGCCCGGGCATTACTGCATAGTCATAGTGGACGGAAGGCAGAAGTCCGTGGGCTATTCCGCAGGCCTTACCTTCGACGAATTGGCACAGCTCGCCGTAAGCCTCGGCTGCAAAAAGGCGTTCAACCTTGACGGCGGGGAATCGGTTCAGCTCTACTGGAACGAAGTCATATACAACAGCCCGTACGACGGCGGGCGTTCGATGAGCGATATAATCTATTTTATCGAGCCTTAGCGGTCCAGACCCAAGCCTACGAGCAGGCGTTCCCTTGCCCGCAGCTGTGCTGCGCCCTCGTCTGCAGCCTGCATATAATCGGGCCATGCGTCCTTGGGGATGAGGTATGAACCCTCGAAGTAGCGGGCGGAGTTTTTGTATCTTCCGCTGTCCGAAAAGGTTGCGCTCATATCGTAGAGCGTGCAGTTTCGTATGCTGTACAGGCTGTGAACGGCGAGGGTCATGCAGGGGCTTACCATTTCAAGCGTGAGATAGCCGTCAAAGTAGCCGTCCCCGTCGATATCCATCCTGTCGAGTATCATAAAGGCGTGACCGGTGCGGGTCGTGATGATATCGCCGCCCTGCCCCCGATCGAGGGCGAGTTCGTTGTCCCCCTCGTAGTCTATCGAGCCGGTCTTGCCTATGATAGAGCCTGTAGCCGTGTTGACAACGTTTATGCCCGCCTGTTTCAAGGACCAAGTTAAAATTGCAACGCAGTGCATCCCCTGATGGTAGAAGGTCTCGCTGCCGCTTGTAACGGCACGGTCGAGCCGCTTGCCCCAGTCGGGATTGACACCCCAATCGTCCTCCCTTTGATAGCTGCCTCCGAGCAGGTAGGGCACGGTGAGCCCGAGCTTTGCAAGCTCGCTTTCAAGCGTTACGGCTGCCATGACGGCAGCGTTTCGGGTGTACATCCCCGCCAGGGCTGCGTTTTTTGCCACGATTTCATTGATATAGTCTACGGACGAGCCCTTTTCAATCAGGACTTCGGAGAGGGGCTGTTTGGGATACTCCAAACCCTCGGCGTCGATTACGTATAAAAAGTTAGTGCCAACGGTGATGGGCACGCCGCTGCTTATGCGGCCGCGGGAGTCCATTACAAAGGCGGTGTAAGCCCCGTCGAGCTTGAAAACGGTTACTCGGTTGTCCTCCAGAGGCAGCCAATCCGCAGCATCGGAGGCGGGCGGAACCTCGGTTGAAACAAAGCAGTAGGAGGCAAGATCGCCGCTGCCTATCAGGGTCACAAGCCCGCTGTATTCAAACAGCTCGGTGATTTTCGGCTCCTCCGTTTCACCGAGGGTGCCCACAGGCAGCAAAAGGGCGGCAATGCACAAGAGCGCAAGCAGGTTTTTGAGTTTCATGCGGTTTTGCCCCCTTTCGTTTTGTTTATCATAGCCTACTTGGGGCACAAAATCAATAGCGGCGGACAAATTTGTCTCGACAGAAACCGCACGATATGGTATATTTAGGGCGATATGAAACGCTTATTTTGCATTCTGATTTTATTGATATTGGTTTTTTGCTCGGCCTCGGCAGCGGAGACGGATTCCGAAAAGGCTGTCGACCTCAGCCGCAAATGCGACTATTCCTCCACGATTACGAGAAAGTATTGGCAGGAGAATATCACCGACGGGGAGCTTGACACGCACATCGTCTTTCCAAAGGATTCGAAGATAGATATAAGATGGAGCGAGCAGATAGGCGTTCGCTACCTGTACTGGGAGTGGTATGAACAGCCCAAAGCCTGCACGCTCAACCTCTACGACGGGGACGGCGAGCTTGTGGAGAGCGTTGATCTTGGCGGCGGGTATTTGAACTATGCAAAGGAACTCGAGTCGAACATTTCAAAGGCGGTCTTTGTTGCAACCGAGGAGCTGAACGTTGCGGAGATTAGGGTCTACGGCGAGGGCGAGCTGCCGGACAACTACCACCCGTGGCTGCCCGAGGCGGAGAAGGTCGATTTTCTCATAGTTGCAATGCATCCCGACGACGATGCGCTGTTCATGGGGGCGGTCATGCCGATATACGGGGCGGAGCAGGGTTATACAGGCACGATTTTGTTCATGGCAACCCGCACCCGCCTGCGCTGCACCGAGGCGTTGAACGGGGCGTATCTGATGGGGCTTAGAACCTATCCGATACTTGCGGGCTTTCCCGATATCCCGTCCACGATGCCGCAGGAGCTAAAGGACACCTTCACGCTTGAGGACGTGACCGAATACCTCGTAGGTCAGTTTAGAAAGCTAAAGCCGCTCGTAGTGGTCTCCCACGATCTCGAGGGCGAATATGGGCATTGGCAGCACAAGCTGCTTGCGCAGGCGGTGCTCGATGCGGCTGCACTCAGCGCAGACCCCTCCTATTCACCCGAAACGGCGGCGGAGTGGGGCGTTTGGGAGGTAAAAAAGGTCTATTTGCACCTCTACCCCGAAAACACCTTGGAGCTTGCGACCGATATCCCGCTTGCAGCCTTTGACGGCAAGACGGCGTATGAGATTGCAGCCTTGGCTTATGAGTGCCACGAATCGCAGCAGAGCGGCGTGCATCCCATAAGCGAATACGGAGAGTACGGCGTGCGCTACTTTGGACTCGCCTACTCGAACGTGGGCTTGGACAGCGGCAAAAACGATATGTTTGAAAACATTGAGCAAGAGCTTTTGGTCTCCTATACCCCGCCCGAAGCCACAATAACCCCGTCACCCGAAGCCACCGCAACGCCGCAGCCCCAAACCGATGCTGCGGAGAGCGTTGAACCCTCGCCATCGCCCGAGCCTACGGTAACACCCGAGGTGCAGGCGGAGATAACGGCAGATCCAAACAGCCCCGCCCCGCTTGCAGCGGAGGGGACGGAGGCTGCGGACTCGGAGCCCATGCAGCTGCTCTGGCTCATCTTGGGCATACTTTTGGCGGTGCTGACGGTGAGCGTAGTCGTTGCGGGTATTCTCATGCGCAAACGGCGGTAGTTTTTTAATCAACCTTTGTTTGGACTTGACATGCGGGGCAAGTCCATGTAAACTATATATGTAGAAATTTGTGCCCGACAGAAATTCTTTGTACCATGTGCATAAGATGGCAGTGATAGAAAGAAGGTGTGCTTATCAACAAAGGCGAATACGTAAAAAAGCGTGTGTTTATTGCAGAAAAGATTAAGGAAGCTGCAATCTCCGTTCTCCCGATTGTCATAATAGTAGTTATACTTTGCTTGTCCATATCCCCGGTTCCTACGGACTTATTGCTGTCGTTTTTGATAGGCGCAGTAATGATAGCCGTGGGCATGGGGTTGTTTACTATCGGGGCGGAGACCTCGATGACGCCGATAGGGACGAGGATAGGCACTGCGCTCACCAAGTCGCGCAAGCTGTGGCTGATATTGGTGGTGAGCTTGATTTTGGGCATAGTGATAACGGTGGCCGAGCCGGACTTGCAGGTTTTGGCAGCGACGGTGCCGCACATCGACAACGCCGTGCTCTTGATGGTGGTGAGCGTAGGCGTAGGCATAATGCTGGCGGTCTGCATGTGGAGAATCCTTGCGGGCGTGAGGCTTCGCAAGCTCTTGATAGTCCTGTATGCGGCGGTGTTCATCCTTGCCTTCTTTGCGGATAAGAGCTTTTTGAGCGTCGCCTTCGATTCGGGCGGGGTTACCACGGGGCCTATGACCGTTCCGTTCATCCTTGCGCTCGGCATAGGCGTATCCAACATCAGAAGCGATAAAAAGGCGGCAGCGGACAGCTTTGGCTTGGTTGCGCTCTGCTCCATAGGCCCGATATTGGCGGTGCTGATACTCGGCTTTTTCTATCGGGGAGGCAATGCAACCGTGGATATTTCAAGCCCCCATTGGCAGAACACGGTTGAAATCGGCGGCTCATATCTTCATGCGCTGCCCGAATACATGGGTGAGATGGCGGTGGCGCTTGCGCCGCTCTTGGTCATATTCCTGCTGTTTCAGCTCTTTTCGTTCAAGCTCGCCCGCCGTCCGTTTTTCAAGATAATGTTGGGCATCTTGTTCACCTATCTGGGCTTGGTGCTGTTTTTGACCGGCGTGAACGTTGGCTTTTCCTCGCTTGCGGTGGTCTTGGGCGCAGAGCTTTCTCAGGGCTGGATGAAGTTTTTGCTGATACCGCTGTCGATGCTCTTGGGCTGGTTCATAATCTCGGCTGAGCCTGCGGTCTATGTCTTGGAAAAGCAGATTGAGGAGGTCAGCGCAGGGGCTATCCCGGGCAGGGCGATAAAGCTGAGCCTGTCGATAGCGATTGCCGCCGCCATGGGACTTTCGATGCTTCGGGTCGTCACGGGGATATCGATACTGTGGTTCTTGGTTCCGGGCTATGCGATAGCCCTGATTTTGACCTTCTTCGTGCCCGATATATTCACGGCGATAGCCTTTGACTCCGGCGGCGTGGCGTCGGGCCCGATGACCGCAACCTTCATGCTGCAATTCATGCTCGGCGCAAGTGCGGCAGTGGGCGGCGAGCCGATTCAGGATGCGTTTGGGCTGGTGGCAATGGTTGCGATGATGCCGCTTATCACGATTCAACTGATGGGCTTTGTGTACGGCAGAAGAAAGAAGGAGGAGGAGCGACAGGTGTACGGCAACAGCGATGTTATCGAGCTTTGGGGGGTGAACGGATGAATTATGTAATATCGATAGTGAACCCCAACGGGCTTATGACGCTCACGGATATATGCAGCAAGCTGAAGCTCCCGCTCATGCTGACCCTGCACGGCAGGGGCACGGCGACAAAGACGATGCTGGAGCTTATAGGAATGGACTCGAAGGAGCGCAGAATCGTCATGACGGTTGCCGACGAACAAAAGACGGCGGAGCTTATAAGGGCGCAGCGAAGAAGGCTGTATATAGACGCTCCGGGCAACGGTGTAGTGATAGTGGTACCTATAAAGAGCATGGGAGGAGGAATAACCATGGAAACCTTAATAGAAGGAGAAGTAAAGATACAACCGCCGATAATAGACCCCGATTACGAGCTAATACTTGCAATAGCCAACGAGGGCAGCACGGATGCGGTTATGGACGCCGCCCGTGAGGCAGGCGCTCGGGGCGGCACGGTGCTGCACGCCAAGGGCACGGGCGCAAAGAAGGCGATGAAGTTCTACAAGGTCTCGATAGCGCAGGAAAAGGAGATAGTAATGATAGTTGCGGCAAAGGACAAAAAGACCGCCATCATGAAGTCCATCTTGGAAAAGGCGGGCCCGGGCACGGAGGCGGCAGCCCTCGTTTTCTCGCTGCCCGTCACCGAGATAGTAGGCTTCGCAATGACCGAGGAGCGAGATTAGACAGGGCAAAACAAAACTTCTATAAACCGAGGCTCACCGCAGGGACTGCGGCAAGCCTCTTTTTTGTATTAATGGCAGGGATGAGTTATTGCTCTACCGGGAAGGTGTCGATGAGGTAGACGAGCCTTCTCAATATGCAGGAGGCATCGGAGGCGGAAATCCCCGTAATGCCGTCGATATCCGCATTGATTAGGCTTACCATCCCGTACTTGTCCTCAAGCGAAATCAGCTTAACCAAGTCCCGCAGAATCTCAGCCGCATCCGCAGAGGAAACGTCGCCGTCGAGGTTGACGTCCCCGTAGCCTTGCACGACGGTAGGCGCCGTCGAACCCGTGTAAACCACGAAACGACGGAGGAGGAGCGTTTGCTGACCGCCACCGTTTATTGCCGAGACGAGGTAATAGTAGTAGCCGGCAGGAAGGATGTTGAACACCACCGAATCGTTAACGTACCCGCTCAGGCTGTAGGTCTTGGTGTTGAGGTTATTAACCGTTATTCCCGTTCTGAATACGCCCGCTTCATCGAACACGCCTGCCGTGACCGAGGTGATGTTGGAGGTTAGGGAGGTGATAGTGCCCCTAATCTCAAACCACTGTCCGAGCGGAACCGCCTCGGGACAGGTGTAATCCGATAGGATGAGCGACTCCGTAACGGGAGGGAGCGTGGCTGAGGGCGTAGGAGTAGGCGTGCGCGTGGGCGTAGGCGTGCGTGTAGGCGTCGGCGTCGGCGTGGGCGTTGGGGTGGAGCTTGCACCCTTTAGCTTCCAAGTGGAACGAACGGTCTGCGCTGCGTCCACATTGCCGTGCCCGGGGTAGGCGTCCTCATCCGAGACGAAGATTGGATAGGCGCGATATGAGCTGACATAGGGGTCGGGAACGGTGTTATGCTGCTTCATATAGAGTGCGGCATCTTTAACGGTATCACCCGCTATCATGCGATCCCAGAAATCGGCTTCATAGGCATAGTCGCCGTTGAAGGTAACCGACTGAGAATAGCCGTAGACAACCTCAACGCCCCTGTTGCGCAACGGGGTGCAGAGACCGTTGGTAGCCATGCCAAGGCAAATTGCCATCCAAAGCATGTTGTTCGGTGCGGTCTTGTCCATGTGGTTGGCTATGGCGGTTCCGTCGACGCAGTAATACTTCATGCTGCCGTATGAGCCGGCGTAGTAGGCGTGATAGTAGGTGCCGAAGGTACCCTGTGCTGCCGCTTGGTCGGCGGAGGTAATCCCCGTGCCGCTCTGCAAACAGATGTAGGAGGTGTTGGCACGGGAGGTGCGATCGTCGTCATTGTAATAATTCATATAGTCGGTATCGCCGTGGCTGTCAAAGATAACCACCGCCGAGCTTTCGAGAGCGTTTGCAATGTTGTCTATCGTGGCCGACGTGGTCTGATAGAGCGTGTAGGTGCCGCCGGTAGCTTGGGCTATTGCCCGAGCCTCGTTCTTATATTGGTCGGTGAAGCTATTGTCAATCCCGTAATACGGTGCAATAAGGCTGACATTTGTAGCCTGCGGACTGCCGCCTTTTTCGGCAAACGACTCCGTTACAATGCTGCCCTCTATAACGGCATCGGGGTTTACGGTCTCGCTTCGAGCTTTCTCGCGAAGGCCGCTTGAATACCCGCAGGCTGCGCCGTCGGTGGTCTCCCAAAAGAAGGAGCCGTTGCCGTGCCACTGCAAGGTGCCCTCCCTCGTCGTGGGCGAGGACTCAACCATGGCATAGGCCGACTCGGCTATGCTTGAGGCGGGAGCCTTTATCGCATAGAGCCCGTTTTCCAAGGCCTCTATATCCTCCCAAATGTCAATCGCCTCGGGATAGGTCTCCTCGTAGGACAGTTCGCTCTGAACCTCAACGTCGGACGCTTCCGCATCGGCGCTTGTCGGCACAAGGGCAGGGAGCAGCGTAAAAAGAAGTAAGACTGCCAAGAAGAATGCTGCTATTTTTTTCATGTGAGTTTCCCCTTCCGGATTAATGATTTATATTACCATAACTCAAGACAAAAATGCAATGCACTTTGCAAAAAATATGCATAGAGTATGCGGGCATAGATTCCCGTTGCAACTTGACAAGGGGGAGGATATGCCGTATAATCTTTCTATATTATTTTGAGTAAGGCATAGAAGAGGGGAGGCCACATATGTCATTACCCGAGGTTGGCGGCATAAAGCGGGGGAATATTGCGCAAAGCGGCGATAAGGTCAAAGCGGGAGGACGCCTTCGGGCGAACCGCAGCCTGCCGCTGCAATTTCAGGATGCGGGCGCAGCCCTTTTTGCAAAGCTATAAAATTTTTGAGAAAGTCCCTGCCTAAAGGCGGCGGGCTTTCATCTGTCTTTACCCGAAAAATCGGGATTTGTGGGGAAAAGCTACCGCTTATCGCTTTTTAACGGCGTTTTATCCGTCTCGGAAGCAAAAAAATTAGGGCTGTGTTAAGGTATAAGCGTAGAAAACAGAGGGAGGTGCGTTATGGCACAGGTAAAAGTAAACAGGGCAGCTTTACAGCGGGTTGCCGAGAGATTTGAGGCTCACGCCGCAAGACTTGAACGGTACGCCGATATAATTGCGGATATTATAGGGGACTTGTCCCGCTCCCGATGCATCACCTCCGGATGCATACGCAGCCTTCAGGCGATTAGAAGGGAGCAGCTGCAGTCGGCACAAAAGGCAAGAAGGGCTGCAAGAATCTTGAAAAGGATAATTCATCGCTATACACGGGCCGAGAAAAAGAATACGCCGATTACGGTCACAGTGGGCAGATTGGATAAGAATCCCCGTTCAAATCGGGACGGCGGCGGAGGCGCTTTTGGCGGTGGCGAAGGGGGCAGTCGCAGCGGCGACGATATCTGGACGAGTGGCGTCTCATTTACCGATGGCGACGGCGGAATAAGCTGGGGTTTCACGGGCTCGATTTTCGGCTGGGAGATTGATATTTCCGGCAAGGGCGATCCCCTCGGCTTTTTGCGGGGGGACAGCGGAAGCCTGTGGTCGAAAACGATGGATACGGGAACCGGCTTTTTGGAGCTTGGACTCGGCACGTATGATTACGGTGTGGACTTCGTTGTGGAAAACGGGGCTCTCATCCTCGGAATCGGAGGCACAACCTCGTTGGTATCGCTGACGGAGGTGTGCAATTCGGTGCTCGGAAAGACGACGGTAAACGTCAGCGGCAGAACCGTAAAAGTGGGTGCGGGCATAGAAATCGATCCCCTAAACGGCGACGCCAACATCTCGGCAGGTGCGGGAGCTTATGCAGGCACGATGTCTTACGAGCATGAGTTTGATATTGTGGGGATAGATATGTCGGGTGCCGTCGAGGTGTCCTATGGCTGGGGTGCAAACCTCAACATGGGGCTCGATGACGGAGTGTTTGTTTTCGATGCGGACGTTGCGGCCGGCTTGGGCTTGGGCATTGAGTTTTCCGTGGACGTAAGGGACATTGTAAACTCGTTCAAGGGAGCGGCAGATGAGGTCGGTGATTTCATCGAAGGCCTCTTCCGCTGGTAAGAATAGGACAGAAAAAATAATTTTTAGAAATAATTTGGAGGTTTGTTATGAAGAATTTGTTGCCCTTGGGCTCGGTTGTATTATTGAAGGATGGAAACAAGCGGCTGATGATTTACGGTAGGCTGCAGCGCAGCAAGGAAACCGGCGAGACCTATGATTACATAAGCTGCCTGTATCCGGAGGGCGTTGTGGACTCGACAAAGGCGGTGCTGTTCAATCAGGAGGATATAAGCAGGCTGTACTTTGTGGGTTTTCAAGACCCCGAGGAGTTCGCTTACAGGGCGAAGGTTAAGGAGTATTTTGAGACTCAGGCTCAGCAGGAGCAGGAAGAGCGGGAGCAAGGGGAAGCGGAGCAGAGTTAGCAGACAGCCTTGGCACAATGGACAGGGCGGAGGAGAGGTAAGGCATGGGCTTATTATTAACCGCATATTCGGCGCTGGCGTTTTCGGAGTTTTTCCTTCCGCAGCTCAGCGATGACGATTACGAGATCGTTTTGGACGGGGAGCTTTTTAAGCTGCCGTCCTCGATCACGTTGCGCTTGGAGGCAGTCGATTCGTCTTGGTGGATTTGGAACGACAGCAGCCTCGCAATCTCGATAAATTACAGACCGTTCACCAAGCGGAAGCTGAATTCGGGCGACTTTCTGACGATAGGCGGAAGGGAGGGGCAGTCCGTAGTTGCAATCATCGTGTCGGAGACGCAGAACCAAGCGAGGGTCTTTGACAAGTACGAGCTCAACAAGGACAGGCCGATAACGATAGGCAACGCCCCCAATAACACCTTCTGTTACAGGTATCTCGTCCCCGACAAAAACGGCAAAAAGGGCAACCTCATAGGCAGCAGCCACGCCGTCATCCACTTTGAAAGAGGGAGTTGGATGATTCGAGACTTGAGCAAGAACGGAACCTTTATCGGTAACAAGCGCTGCTTGGAGGAAACGAGGCTTAAGTTCGGGGACGTTATCGACATTTTCGGCTTGAGATTCGTCTTTCTCGACAACTGCATAGCGGTGGACAGCGGCATCTACGGGTTGAGCGTCAAGGAGCATGAGCTAAGGCGCTATGTTCAGCCCGAAGAGAAGGCGGCAAGCAAGAAAAAGAAGGAGGGCACAACCTTCTTCAAAAGGTCGCCCCGAACGCTGGGCAAGCTCTACGACGAGCCGTTTGAGATAGAGGGCCCGCCCTCGCCGCAAAAGCAGCGCAAGCAGCCGCTGTTAATGACGATAGGCCCTGCGTTTACGATGGTAATCCCGATGATGTTGGGCTCGCTCATAGCCCTTATGGGCAACAGCAGCAACAACAGCGTGACAAGGTACGTCGGGCTCATCGTTGCGGGCGCAGCGGGCTTTTTTGCGGTCATGTGGGCAATCATAAGATACAAGCACAGCAAAAAAACCGAGATTAAGGATGAAAAGTTCCGCACCGAACAGTACGAGATATATCTTAAAAAGAACGAGACCGAGCTTGCGGCGCAGAGCCAATACAACGCAAAGCTGCTGAGGGAACGCTATCCCCATGTCAACGCCTGCACGCAGTTTGCCAAGAAAAAGTCCCTGCTTTGGACTCGCAACTATGCCCATCCCGACCTACTGCAGGTGCGGCTCGGCATAGGCAGGCTGCCGTTTCAGGTGCCCATTCTCATACCCAAGGAGCGGTTTTCGCTGCTCAACGACCCGCTTGCAGAGCGGCCCGCAAAGCTCAAGGAAAGGTATGAGTGGCTGACCGACGTTCCCGTGGGCGTCGATTTGAGGACGAAGCGGCTCATAGGTCTGCTCGGCGAGAATGCACGGGAGAGGATTTTGAACGTGGCACGGTGCATGGTAACGCAGATTGCCGCCAACAACTGCTATACCGATGTCAAGCTGGTGTTTTTGTACGATGAGAGCGAGCGGGAGGAGTGGAGCTTTGTGCGCTGGCTTCCTCACGTGTGGAGCGAGAGCGGACGGGTTCGCTACATAGCCACAAACAAGATAGACGCCGGCGATATGCTGTATGCGTTTGCCTCCACGCTCAGGCAGAGGGTTGAGGCAAAGGAGAGCATGGTGAGCAAGACTACGGAGTTTAGGCCGCATTACGTGGTGTTCGTAGCCGACCCCAAGCTCATCGAGGGCGAGACGATTACAAAGTACCTCTTGGGCAAGGACAACGATATAGGCGTTTCTACGATATATATGTGTGAGTCCTACGAGCAGCTTCCGAACGATTGCACCGAGATAATTCGCTGCGACGAGGAGTTTTGCGGGATATACGACGTTGGCATGATGAAGGAGGAGCGTTGCGAGATAAAGTTTGACGCCCTAAGCAAGGCCGCAGCCGACGAGTTTGCACGCGACATTTCGGGGCTTCGGGTTCGGGAGCTCGACGAGGGCGGGGAGGTTCCCGATTCGCTCACCTTCTTCGATATGCACGGGGCAAAGCAGCTCTCGGACTTTAACATCTTGGAATCGTGGAGGAAGAGCAAGACCTACGAGACGATGAGGGCCTTGATAGGACAGCGGGGCGGAGGTCAGGACATATACCTCGACATACACGAAAAATATCACGGCCCGCACGGACTTGTAGCCGGCACGACGGGCTCGGGCAAGTCGGAGACCATACAGACCTACATCCTCTCCCTTGCGCTTGCATACAGTCCTACCGATATAGGCTTTTTCATAATCGACTACAAGGGCGGCGGCATGGCAAACCTCTTTGAGGGTCTGCCGCACATGTTAGGCACGATAACCAACCTTTCGGGCAATCAGGTAAGGCGCGCCATGGTCTCGATAAAGAGCGAGATTATGCGCCGTCAGCGTATCTTTTTGGAATACGACGTAAACCACATAGACAACTACACCCGCCTTTTCAAAAACAAGGAAGCGAGCGTGCCGATTCCGCATCTGCTGATAATCATCGACGAGTTTGCGGAGCTTAAAAGGGAGGAGCCCGACTTCATGCGGGAGCTTATAAGCGTTGCGCAGGTGGGCAGGAGCCTTGGAATCCATCTAATCCTCGCCACGCAAAAGCCCGCAGGCGTCGTTGACGACAACATCTGGTCGAACTCAAAGTTTAGACTCTGTTTGCGGGTTCAGGACAGGCAGGACAGCAACGATATGCTAAAAAGGCCCGACGCCGCCTTCATCACGCAGGCGGGCAGGGGCTATATGCAGGTTGGCAACGATGAGATATTCGAGCTGTTCCAATCGGGCTGGAGCGGCGCAGGCTATGACGAGGATGCCGCAAACATGATGTCCGACACCGCCTTTATGCTCACCGACACCGGAAGGAGCATAGAGGGCAAGCGCAAGCGTCTCTTGCTAAAGGAGAAGCGCAGGCAAAAGTGGATTGCCGAGCTGCTCTCGGTCATATCCAAAAAGCAGTTTGCCGACCTCAACGCATCGGGCGACGAGGGCAGCTTCCTTGCGGGGGTGTATTCGGAACTTGGCAAGGGCAAGCTCGAATATCCCCGCAGCGACACCAACGATAAGCGGCTTTTGGAGCTTAGAAACCTGCTCTTCGATTTGGGTATTGCCGTGGACGAGACGAACAAGCTGGAGGCGGCGGAGAGGGTCATACGCAGGGCGGAACAGGAGAAGCTGCGCCTGCCCGAATTTAAGGACAGAACCCAGCTCAATGCCATAGTCGACCATATTTCAAAGACCGCAGCCGAAAACGGGATAAGAAACGACACGCAGCTTTGGCTGCCCGTGCTGCCCACAAACATTGCTTTAAGCTCGCTAAAGGGCTTTTCGGAGGGCTCCTTCGACGGCGCGAGCTGGCAAAGGCTGCCCAAGCGGTGGCGGCTGTCCGCCTTTATCGGCTTGGCGGACGATCCGGTAAATCAGAGTCAGTTCCCCGTGGACGTGGACTTTACCGCGGATGGGCATCTTGCGCTCTGCGGCAGGGTCGTATCGGGCAAGAGCACGTTCATGCAAACGCTCATCTATTCGCTCTGCATGAAGTACACCCCCGATGTGCTTAACATCTATGCGATAGATTACAGCAACAAGATGCTGACGGCGATGGAGGCGGCGCCTCACGTTGGAACGGTCATAACCGAGGACAGTGAGGAAAAGCTGCCCATGTTCTTTGCGATGATGAAAAAGGAGCTGGAACGCCGCAAAAAGCTGTTCAGCGGCGGGAGCTTCGATCAATACGTCAGGGCACACGGCAACAAAGAGCCGGCGCTGCTCTGCGTCATAGACGGGTACACCAACTTTAGGGACAAGACCGAGAACGCCTACGAAAGCTCGCTGATAGAGCTTGCGCATAACGGCGTGAACTACGGCATCTACCTTGCGATAAGCGCAGGCGGCTTCGGTTCCTCCGAGATACAGAGCAAGATAGGCGACAGTATCAAGCAGGTAATCTCGCTGGAGATGTCCGACAAGTTCAAGTATGCAGAAACGCTGCGCACGACCCGAGTAGAGGTAATCCCCGAGGAGGATATAAGGGGCAGGGGCTTGATTCGTCAGGGCGGAACGTACATAGAGTTCCAGACCGCAGTTGCGCTACCTGCGCCCGACGACTTCGTGCGCTCCGAGCTGATTTTGGAGAGGCTGAGACGCATGAGCGAGGTTTACAAGGGCAGGGTGGCTCGGCCCGTACCCGAAATTCCGCACAATCCCAACTACAACCTGCTGCTTGCAGCCCCCGACACTCAGGAGATAATGGCTGCAAAAAGGGCTATTCCCATCGGCTACAACGATAAGGATGCCTCTATATACTCCATTGAATTGGCGGACTTTTTCACCTATATGGTCGTTGGCAAGTCGCACACGGGCAAGACGAACTTTATAAGGCACGTTGCAAAGATATCCAAGGCGATGGGCGCAGAGGTGCTCTACGTGGATGCGCCTACGGCATTGAGCGCAGACTTTGCCGAGCAATGCGAGGTTCGCTACTACTCCTCGGCCGATACCTACGTCGACTTCGGCAAGCGCCTGCTAAGCCTGATGGCGGAGCGCAACAGGCGCAAGAATGAGCTTGTGGCTCAAAAGCTCGAGCGGGAGGAGATAATCGAAACCATGCGGAGCGAGTTTGCTCCCGTCGTGATTGCCTTCGACGATTTTGTGGAGTTTGTGCAGACCGTTTACACCAAGGATGCCAAAAGACAGGACATATCGGGCTTTATGGAGAACTTTATGGACAAGGGCGAGCTGCATAACATCTACGTGTTTGCGGCGGTTTCGCCGGAGGACTTTGGAAGGCTCAAGGGCAGGAAGGTTGCCGACCTTCTGATGATGCGGAGAAACGGCATCCTCTTTGGCGGGGCGGTGGCGGAGCAAAAGCTGCTCACCTTCCCGAACATGGGCTATAGAGAGCAGACGACGATATACAAGAGCGGCATAGGCTTGGTTGCAGACGCCTCCAATGCGCCGATAAAGGTCGTTGTCCCGCTTGTTAAGTAACGGGGGCAAAGGATGAGGCTTGTGGGCTACATTCCGAATAAGGGCGACAAAAGGACGGTTATCAACGCCATAACCGATGTTGCCTCACGCTACGAGGACGAAACGGAGCCCGAGCTATGCTACACCTTCGAGCTGGACGAGTTTGAGAAAAAGGCAGCCCAAGCGGGGGGAATCGACCTGTGCCTGAGCGACACGGAGCCTATTTCTGCTTTGCAGGTAGTAAGGCGGATAAGGGCGGACTTTCCGAGGATGCACCTGCTCTTGATTGCAGACCCAAAGCTATCGCCCATGGCCTACATCCGACCCGACATCCTGCCAAGCTCCCTGCTTATAAGGCCCTTGGAGGAGAAGGCGGTAAAAAAGAGCTTTGACGAGCTTATGCGTATGCTGCTGATGCAGCTTAGAAAGACCGAGTCAAAGGCGGGCAAGTTCGTTCTCGACACCAAGCAGAACCGACAGCTCTTTGACCACACGGATATTATGTACTTCGAGGCGAGGGACAAGCGGCTCTATCTTAACACCGCAAGGGAGGCGGTGCCCTTCTATTCGACGCTGGACAAGCTGCAAACCGAGCTGCCCTCCATGTACGTTCGCTGCCACAAGAGCTTTATCGTCAACACGTGGTGCATTCGCAGCGTCAACTTTTCGGAGGGGCTGATAGAGCTTGAAAACGGCATAGCAGTGCCGATATCCCGAAGCTACAGGGCGGAGATTCGCGCACTGAAGATTGGAGGTGCCTCATGACGGGGGGAAGTCAAACGGAATATGTTTTGAACGGCAGCGAATTAATGCTCCTGTTGGGCGGGCAGGGGGTTAGGAGCTTTGTGGGCTTTGCGCTGAACACCGAAGGCATATCGAGGCAGGAGGCGTTGAACACGCTTTGGCGAATGTCGAGGCGGGGGCTCGTTCGTGCGGAGGGGGAGGGCTTTGCGCTCGAGGCGGGGCTCGATGCCGCCGTCAAGCACATGGCAGCGGCAGAGCGGGTGGTTTTGGTGCGGTCGGCAATCTTCGATTCGGGGACGATATGCGCCTACCTGTGCGGCGATGACTGCGTGACCGTGCAGCCCTCCGCCTATGCAAAGGAGCAGTATTCCGTGGCAAGGCTTGTTGGGGCGGATTGGGTTGAAAAGCTCATCGCAGGCGGGGCACTGCCCGTGCATTACGAGGCGAACGAGGGCGAGGAGCAGGAGGAGACCTGCCAAATAGCAAGGGCGGTTGCAAACGTTGAGGTCTATTCCGCAAAAACGCAGCGGCTCGAAAAGCGGTTCGGGATTTTTGACCATTTAACGAGCTACACGATAGAGCTTGAAAACGGCAGTCAAAGAAGGTTTTCGGTAGAAGAGTTTATAAATCAAACGAGATTGGAATTGGAGGAAGAAAATGGTAACGGTGGAGATAAGTTTCCCGGCTTTGAAGCGAAATTATGAGTTCAACCTGTCCGAGCATGAGGAGATATCGGTGCTGACGGGCGAGATTGCGGAGATGATATGCCAGAGCGAGAGGATATCCCTAACGAACGACATGGAGGGCTTGGTGCTGTGCGATTTGACCGCCAACAAGGTGCTTGGCGGGAACATGAGCCTCTCGGATTACGGGATAAAAAACGGGGCAAAGCTCATGCTCCTGTGAGAAAAAATGCGAAAAATTGCAGTTCAGGCGATTTCGGCTACCGTTTATCGTATTTTTCACAAAAGTTTGCAGGGATGATGTAGTATTTAGACATCGAAAGGGGAAACACAATGGTTCAGGTAAGAAGCGGTTATCTATACGAGTTCTCGGGCAATGCGAGAAGCTCATGGAAGCGAATAGCGAGCTTGACAGAGGCACTTACCGAAGATTTTACAGACTGTTTGCCGGAAGGTGCGGCGAGCAGGGTGAGGCGGGAGTTGGCGGGAGTCAGAGAATCGCTTTTGACAACCGCAAGGCAGATGAGGCTCCTATCGACGGTTGCGGAGCGGGCAGGCGAGACCTACGAACTCTGCGAAACGAGGAACGTGCAGCGGGGCGAGTACAGCCGAAGGGCGAGCGCAAGCGCAATGACGGTTAACGACATTTCCGAAATTTCGGAAGTGACAAGGGATATTAATTGGAATTAACACGGAGGAAGAAAGATGAGCGGACAGATAATAGAGTTTGATGCCGATAGAGTGAGCTCTGCGGGACTTAAGGTGTATGAGATGATAGCCAATAGCCTTATCACGGAAGCAAACGGACTTAGGGACGACTTTTCGGAGCTTAAGGCAATGTGGGAAGGTCCCGCAAAGCTCGAGTTCGACACTCAGGTCGAGGAGGAGATGACCTACCTGCTCGAAAGGCTGAAGGAGCTTTCGGGCTACGCCAAGGAGATTGACGAGGCGGGCAAGGAGTATCGGGCATGTGAAAGCGACGTCGCTTCCATGATACAGGAGCTTAGGGTATAGGAGGTAAGGAAGATGGCAGATTTTGGCGGAATGGCAGGGATGAGAATCGTAGCCGAACCGGATTTGCTCAGAGCAAAGGCGGAGGAGGCGGAAGCCCGAGTTGCAAAGATGCGGGGGATATGGGACGAGGTCTTGCAGACGGTAAGGGGCACGGTGGAGTTTTGGAACGGCGAGGCTGCAACGGAGCACAGGGAGCGATTTCTAAACTGCGATGAGACCGTGAGCTGGATGTTGGAAACGATTATATCGCTCACGACGAAGATGCGGCAGGTTGCAGGCGTGTACGACACCTCAAAGCAGGAGGTAGGGGAAGAGCTCAATCCGCTGCCGGCAGACATCATCAAGTAAGGAGGAGAGAAGGAATGATAGACACGGTTTTATTGCTGCTCGATTACAGGAGGGCGAGGGAAAAGGCGTCGAGGCTTGAGGAGATTGCCGGTGAGATTGAAAACGAGGCGAGAAACAGGCTCGGAAGCAGCATTGAGGAGCTTGGCTCCAACTGGAAGGGCGATAACGCAGCAGCGTTCCTTTACAAGGCCGAGGTTATGCAGGAGGATTTATTGGAACAGGCCACAAAGCTCCGCAGGATAGCCTCAACGATAAGGAGTGCAGCCAAGAAGGTCTACGATGCGGAGATAGCAGCCGCAGAGATTTTTAAGTAACAACGGTTGGAAAGCGCAGAGCCGCTTAACGATAAAAAAACAAAAATAATTTTTAGGAGGAACACAAAATGGCAGGTTACACAGTTACAGTTTCGCAGCTTACGCAGGTTGCAGAGGAGTTAACGTCCTTGAACGGACAGTTTCAACAGCAGGTAGGACGCCTGAAGGAGAATGAGCAGGAGCTGGATTCCATGTGGGACGGCGACGCAAACACCACCTTCAAACAACAGTTCGCAAAGAACTGTGAATCGTTGGAGAGCTTCTACTTGGTCATCGCAAAGTACGTCGAAGCATTGCAGGCGAGTGCGAGGATCATCCTTCAGAAGGAAGCAGAAGCCGTAGAGATAGTGAGCTAAGGTTAAATAAGGAAAGGAGATTAAAACTATGGAACCCATCATCAAAGTAACACCGTCGGAACTATCCGCAAAAGCATCGGAATTTGACACCATCCGCGCCAGCATCATGACGCTTATCGAGGAAATGAAGAGCAAGGTCACCTCTCTGACCGGAACTTGGGAGGGCGAGGAATCGCAACTGTTCCAGACCAAGTTTGCCGCTCTCAACGATGATATTGAGTACCTCAATGCGATTATCATCGAGCATGTCAACGATTTGAATGCTGTCTGTCAGACTTACACTCAAGCAGGACAAAGCGTAAGCGAAGTCATAGAAGGGCTGCCGATAGACATCATCAAATAACGCACAGTCAAATAGGGCTATGCAGACTATACACGGCGAAATAACATCGCCGTGTATAGGTGTTATTATTTGGAAAGGGGAGTAGGGGTAATGAAACAGTACAGCTGCGCAGCGGTAACCAAAACCGGCAGACGGAGGAACAATCAGGATAATTTTTGCTTGGACGGGGCGGGTGCGCCGCTTAATCACACCACCGAAAGGAGCGTAACCTCCAAGGAGGACGAGCCCTTCGTAGCCTTGGTGGCGGACGGAATGGGCGGCGAGGAGCGGGGGGAATATGCCTCCTACCTTGCAAGTCAAAGGTTTTGCAGGGTAAGTCTGCGCTCGGGCGCTAAGCGTGCCGAGAACGCAAGGCAGATTCACGAGGCGATACTAAATTCCAATGCGGACATATGCAGCGAAATGCGAAGCAGCGGCTCCAAGCGCATGGGCAGCACGGTGGTCAGCGCCCTGATTCAGGACGGGGTTTTGAATTATACCAATCTGGGCGACAGCAGGCTCTATCTTTTGCGAAAGGGCAGGCTGACCCAATTGACGGAGGACCACACCGAGGCGCAGCTCATGCTCAACGCCGGAGTGCTGACAAAAGAGCAGCTTAAAAATCATCCGAGCAGCAACAAGCTGAGCCGCCACCTCGGCATCTTTCCCGAGGAATTGCAGCTCGATATCCCGCATTACGACGAGATAACCCTAAAAGACGGCGACACGCTCCTGCTCTGCAGCGACGGCGTGTGGGGCGTTCTGAGCGAGCCTGAAATTGCACGAATCCTATCCACCGCAGGGGAGGCAAAGGACTGTGCCGAAGCGCTCACCGATGCAGCCTTTTCGGCGGGGAGCAGGGACAATATGACGGCTCTCGTGATTCAAGTCCGTGAAACGGCAGCAGCCGCAGGCGGCAAGAGCAAGAGGAGAGGCTTGATACTGTGCCTGATAGACGGCGCACTTGTGGCTGCCCTCATAGTTGCGGTAATCTGCCTGATTGGCAGGGGCAAGGGCGTTTTCAAACCCACCGAGCCCACAGCAAGCCCCATGGCAGCCCCCACCCAAGAGCCCACGGCAGAGCCCACGGAGGCCCCCACCGGACCCCCCCCGGGGGCCCCCCCGGGCGGACCCCCACCGACCGCCCGGCCCCCCGCCGGTG
>JAUNBP010000018.1:0-10186 GCA_030526995.1 Clostridia bacterium | reverse complement strand
CCCCAACGCCCAGACCCACGGCTGCGCCCACGCCGTCCCTAACCCCGACAACCCCGCCGACAACGGAGCCTTCCACCTCCGCCGATCCATCGGCGGATCCCTCCGTCTCCACTGATCCACCGGAGGACACCCCCGCACCCACCACCGGCGAGGACAACGGCGAATAAGGGACACGGCGAAACAATCAGAGCAAAGCGAAGGGAGACAACATGGACATAATCAAAAAATTCGAGCCGATATTTGGGGAATGGTACGCTGAGAGCTTCATCGGAGCGGGGAGCTTTGGGCGGGTTTACAAGATATACCGTGAGGAGCTTGGGGAGCGGTTTTACTCCGCTCTGAAATACTACTCAATCCCCGCAGACGGGAGCGAGCTTACGCAATTGAAGCTCGACGGGATGAGCGATGAATCCATCTCGGTGTACTATACCGAGCTGGCGAGGGATATCGTTAAGGAGGCGCAAACGATGAGCCGTCTCAAGGGCAACACCAACATAGTTGCGTTTGAGGACTCGAAGGTGCTTCCAAAGCCCGACGGCATCGGCTACGACGTGTTCATCCGCATGGAGCTTTTGACGAGCCTGACGACCCATATGCTTGAGCACACGATGACCGAGGACGAGGTGAAAAGGCTCGGCACGGATATATGCTCCGCCATGGAGATATGCGAAAATTATGGCATAATCCACCGAGATATAAAGCCCGACAACCTATTTGTCAACGAGATGGGCAAGTTCAAGCTGGGCGATTTCGGTATCGCAAGGCAGCTTGAAAAGACGGCTACCTTTATGTCGAAGAAGGGCACGTACAGCTACATGGCACCCGAGGTCTACAAGGGCGAAAAGTATGGAGCTACCGCCGATATCTATTCTCTCGGCATGGTGATGTACAGGCTGCTAAACGGCGGCAGACTGCCATTTTTCCCGCCCGCCCCACAGCCGATAAGGGCAATAGACCGAGAAGCCGCCATCCTAAAGCGCATGAGCGGGGCGGAGATACCCATGCCCCGTGACGGGGGCACGACGCTGGGCGGAATCGTTCTCAAAGCGTGCAGCTTTAACCCCAAAGACCGCTACCAAAGCGCCAAAGATATGAAGGCAGCCTTGGAAAGCCTTGCCCATTCTCCTGCGGTGAATGAACCCACCGCAACGCCCGTATTCGCACCCGAGCCGACCGCCGAACCCGTGTTCGCCGTAACGCCCGAACCTACAGCCCCGCCCACGGCACAAAGCGAACCCGAAGCCCCCACCGAGCAAGTCGATAAAACCTTGGGCCTCTGGGGCAAGGACATCTACGGCAACCCAACCACCCCACCCAATCCCACCCCCGAGCAAAAACCAGCACCCGAACCTGTGGCTGTCCCCACACCCGAGAAGAGGCGTAAAAGGACGCCCCTAATTGCGGCGTTATTGCTCGTTGCCACAATTGTTGCGGCAGTGATTCTTATACTTACAACACGCTCAAAGACGACGGAACCTGCGGAAAGTTTGGCCGTCCCCCCATCTACAATGCCCGCAGTGCAAACGGCAACACCCACGCCTACCCCAACGGCGACACCCACACCCACGCCTACTGCTACGCCTACCCCCACGCCTTATCAGGAGGTCTATGGCGAGTGGAGTGAGTGGTCAACGGACGAGGTTGACACAACCGACACTCGGCAGGTAGAGAGCAGGACGGAGTACCGCTACATGGATAAGACCACCAAGACCGTCACTGAAACGCTCTCGGACTGGACGCTTGAAAATACCGAAACCGTATGGGGCGACTACGGCGCATGGTCAAACTGGTCTATATCCTCCGTCACCACCACCGAAGCAAGGCAAGTTGAAAGCAAAAAGCAGTACCGCTATCGCACCGTAACGGTCACGCAACAGCTGTCCGATTGGAGCGAGTGGAGCAAATGGAGCACCACTGCAGTAACAGCCGAATCAAATTGCGAGGTTGAAACGAGGACAACATATCATTATTATTACTACACCTGCGCCAACTGTGGAAAACATTGGCATGGCTATGCTTTCGTATGCTACACCGAGCATGGGGGTTGCGGGTTCAATATGTCATATCCTAACGGCGTCACCGTGCTATGGTTGGATATCCCGTACACAAACTCGGGCATAACGTCCTACTGGGCAGGCTCCTACTATTTGGATACCTCCTACGGACGAGTCTATACGAAAAAAGACCAATCGCGCACCGAGTACCGTTCACGCACCCGCACATTGCAGGACGTGGTCAGCTACTCTGCTTGGAGCAGCTGGGGTGACACCGCCTACACCGCCACTGCCACCCGTGAGGTCGAGAACCGCACGGTATATAGGTACAGAACACGTGCCCAAATAACCTACTACACTTACTCCAAGTGGTCGAGCTGGTCGAGCTGGAGCGCAAACAAGGTGAACGAATCCTCAACACGCAGGGTCGAAACTCGCACGCTCTATCGATACAGGGATAAGAAGGGTTAAGCGGATAGAGTAAAGGCATCAATGAAAACAAAAGTGAGGACAACATGGAAATAATTAAAAAATTCGAGCCGATATTTGGGGAATGGAGCGTTGAGAGCTTCATCGGAGCGGGGAGCTTTGGGCGGGTTTACAAGATATACCGTGAGGAAAACGGGCAGCGGTTTTACTCCGCCCTGAAATACTACTCAATTCCCGATTCGGTGACAAACATAGGCGATTATGCGTTTTATTACTGCGACTCACTGACATCGATTACTTTTGAAGGCACCCCGCCGACCGTTGGGGAAAACGTGTCTGAAAGCGACATCACCCTCTACTACCCCGCCGCCTACGCCCATCTCTGGGTGCCGAACGGTGAGACGGAGTGGAACGGGTATAGGATTGAGCAGCTTGGATAAAAGGCGGGGGCTTTTGAGTGAAGCTGAAAAAAAGATAAAAAATTGCGGCTTGTGCGGTTTTTTCTGCCGTTTATAACATTTTTCGCAAAGCCTTGCAAGGTTGAGGTATTATTTAGACGATGAAAAAGCCGTGCCCTGCGGGGCAACGGAGATAAGACGGTGAGGAACCGTAAAAACAAAATAAGGAGGAAGGGTTATGTGGACATGTAGCAGATGCGGAAGGAAAAATAGGGACAGGCATTGTCCGAGCTGCGGGAACCCGCAGCCGACGGACACGGAGGGCAGGAGGAAGCTCAATAAAAGCACGGTTTTAATACTTGTGATGATTGCAATTGCGGCGGTGGCTGCGATTGCAATCGTTCTGCTCTTACCCGATATTGGGAAGAGGAACGAGGGCGGCTCATCGCAGTCGGCGGGAGGAACGAGCAGCTTCGACTGGGGCGCAACGGAGGACGAAGATGACGGCTTCGACTGGGGGCTGACGGATACGGAGGACGAGGTAAGAGGCACGATAGCGGGCGACTTTGCCTATGAAGTTGTTGACGGCAAGGCGGAGATAAGCGGCTACGTAGGCGGGGCTTCCAACGTGCAGGTGCCGAGCGAGATTGACGGGTATGAGGTTGTCGGCATAGGCGAGTCGGCGTTCTCTTGGTGCGAGTCTCTAAGGCAGATTACGATACCCGAGGGCGTGACGGTGATAGACGATTGGGCGTTCTGCTTTTGCGAGCAGCTTGAGGAGATTGTTCTGCCCGAAAGCCTGATAAGGATAGGGGGACAGGCGTTTTACGGCTGTGAGTCGCTAAAGTCGCTGCACATCCCCGCCGCAACGGTTGAAATAGGCGGCAGTGCATTGTCCGCCTGCGATTCGATAGAGGAATTTACCGTAGGCGAGGGCAACGAGGCGCTCACCACCAAGGACGGCGTCCTGTTTTCCAAGGATATGACGCTGCTAATCGCCTATACCCGAGGCGCAACGGCAACAAGCTATGAAATACCCGACACCGTCACCCATATATACACCTCGGCGTTTGCGGGCAGCAAGTCGCTGACGCAGATTACGATTCCCGATTCGGTCACGGAAATTGGCGGGCTGGCGTTCAATGACTGCAGCGGCTTGACCGAGGTCGTGATTCCAAAGGGCGTAACTATCATAAACAGGGGCGCCTTTACATGGTGCAGCTCGTTGACGAAACTCACGATTTGTGAGGGCGTGACAACGATTGAGGGAGATGCCTTCTCGTTTTGCGACTCGCTGAGCGAGGTTGTAATTCCCAAGAGCGTAACGAGCATAGAGGCCTCCGCCTTCGGCTACTGCGACAACCTAAGCTCCGTCATCTTCGAAGGCGCCCCGCCTATAATCGACGGCGGAGCCTTCCCCGAGGGCGTCACCCTCTACTACCCCGCCGCCTACGCCAACCAATGGACACCCGAGGGCGCAACAACATGGAACGGATTTAGAATAGAACAACGTGGATAAAAACAAAACAAAGGAGGAATGGATTATGTGGAAATGTAACAAATGCGGAGAACAGAATAATGACAAGGTGTGCCTAAAGTGCGGCAACCCGCAGCCGGTAGAGACAGAGAATAGGCAACAACCGGTGGAAACGGTGAAAGAACAGCATTCCGCAGAGGCAGCCGCCGAGCCTCAGCACAAAAACCAAAACGGTGTCAAGAAAAAGCCAAACAAAAAGGTGATTACAATCGTTGCAATCGTGGCAGCCCTTGTTGTGATTGCGGCAGTTGTCATTTTGGTGATTATTCCAAACATCGAGCCGCAGCTTGCAGAGGGTGAGTTCAGCCCCGCCGAGGATTTTGAGTATAGGATTTATGCCGGAGAGGCAGAAATAAACGGGTATGTGGGAAGGGCATCAGTCGTACGAATCCCCGAGAAGATCGATGTCTATCCGGTAACGAGCATATCTAATTATGCATTTCACGGAAAAGATACGATAAAGGAACTTGTAATACCCGAGAGCGTGGTAAGCATAGGCAATTCTGCGTTCTATGGTTGCACTTCACTAACGACGGTTACCATTCCTGCAAGCGTAACAAATATAGGGAGCAGTGCGTTCTCTAACTGTTCTTCCCTGATTGCCGTAACGCTTCCCGAAGGGATAACGAGTATAAACGATAGCACATTTTACGACTGCAGCTCACTTGCCGAGATTGTAATACCCGAGAGTGTGACAAGCATAGGCAATTCAGTGTTCTATGGTTGCGGCTCGCTGACTGCGGTCACGTTGCCCGAAGGTCTTACAAGCATGGGAGAAGTCGTATTTTACGATTGTTCTTCGTTGACGGCAATTACCATTCCCAATAGTATAACGAGCATAAGCCGGGGTGCGTTTAGCGGCTGCACATCGTTAACGCAGGTTACAATCCCTGCCTCTGTTACAACCATTGGCTCTCGGGCGTTTGCTGAGTGCAATTCGCTGAATACGATCACAATTCCTGCAAGCGTAACCGAGATAGGAGAATGGGCGCTTTTTGAGTGCAATTCGCTGATTTCGGTCACCTTTGAAGGAGCGCCGCCAACAGCTGACAGCGGTGTTATCACAAGAAATGCCAAAATCTACTACCCCGCCGCCTACGCTCATCTCTGGGCGCCGAACGGGGAGACGGAATGGAACGGAAATAAAATAGAGCAACTCGGATAAAAACAAAACAAGGGAGGAACGGATTATGTGGACAAGAAAGCAAAAAAGGAACGGAAGGACAAGGCTTTTTGTAAGAACCGTAGCGCAGCTTTTGGCTATAGCCCTGCTCCTTTTCGCAGCGGGCTGCGGCTCGGATAATGGGGCGGCAGACGGAGGGACGGTGCATGATAATGCATCCGAGCCCACGACTGCGCCGATAAGCGAAACTACGGACACACCTCTGCAAGATTCGGAGCTTGAAGGCGATTCACTTGAGGATGCGGAAACCGGGGAAAACGACGATTTCCTCTACACGATTTCCGACAATCAGGTTATAATAACGGGATATTGGGGGCCAGATGCGGAGTTTGAGGTTCCCTCTACGATAGAGGGCTATCCGGTCACAGCCATAGGCAACGCTGCCTTTAGCTTCAGGAGCGATCTGACGCAGGTTACGTTGCCGGACAGCGTGGTTGCCATAGGCGATGGAGCGTTTTACTACTGCAGCGCACTCACATCGGTCGATTTAGGCGCTAATGTTCGGGTGATATATGAAGATGCGTTTTATGACTGCGAAAATCTCACCTCAGTCGAGATGGGCGACAAGGTTCAAATCATAGGGGACAGCGCATTTAGCAATTGCGCTCGACTTACGTCAATCGACTTGGGCGACAGCGTTCAAATCATAGGGACGCGCGCATTTGAAGGCTGTAGCTCGCTAAGCTCGATATCGCTGGACAGCAATATGGTTTACAATGTGGGCGAGTTCGCCTTTGCCGAGACCGCATGGTATGACAATCAACCCAATGGGCAGGTATATCTCGGAACCTGCCTGATCGGATACAAGGGCAGCGAGCCGAGCGGAGCTCTTGTAATCAAAGATGGAACAACGGCTGTTGCGGATAGAGCGTTTGAGGATTGTTCCGACATAACCTCCGTCACGGTTCCCGACAGCTTGCTGGGAGTCGGCACCCTCTCTTTTACTTGGTGTACGGCCTTCGATTCGTTTGCAATCCCCGACGGGATGTTATACATAGGATACGGAGCATTTTACGGCTGTATCTCGTTGAAAAATGTTGAAATTCCGAACAGCGTACAGGTGTTGGGGGACTTTGCCTTCGGTTCGTGCAATTCGCTTACCGCAATTGAGGTGGGCGGCAACAACGGATACTATACCTCGGTCGACGGAGTGCTGTTTAATAAGGACAGAACGGAGCTTATTCAATACCCGCCGAGCAAGCCCGATTTGAGCTATGAGGTTCCAAGCAGCGTTCTCACTATAGTCGATAGCGCCTTTGCCGAGGGTCAAGTGTTGGAGCAGGTTATCATTCCATCGAGCGTATCGGTTATAGAACAGCGGGCATTCAGCGACTGCGATTCCCTTGTCGAGGCAGTGCTGCCGAGGGGGATTACAAGCATAGAGGACATGGCTTTCTTTGCATGCAACTCGCTAAGCTCAATTACAATCCCCGATACTGTTACACGCATAGGCGAGGATGCCTTTTCGAGCTGCTCCGCATTGACGGAGATTACAATCCCCGACTCGGTAACGAGCATAGACAGAAACGCATTTTCCAATTGCTGGGAACTGACTTCGGTTACAATTTCGGCAGGTGTTACAAGCATAGGGGAGGAGGCGTTCATATATTGCACCTCGCTGACGGAGGTTACCTTCGAAGGCACCCCGCCGAGCATTGGGGAAAACGTGTTTGACAGCGACATCACCCTCTACTACCCCGCCGCCTACGCCCATCTCTGGGCGCCGAACGGGGAGACCGAGTGGAATGGGTATAGGATTGAGCAGCGAGGATAAAAACAAAACAAAGGAGGAACGGATTATGTGGACGAGAAAGCAAAAGAAGAACGGAAGGAAGAGGCTTTTTGCAAGAACCGTGGCGCCGTTCTTGGCTATAGCCCTGCTCCTTTTCGCAGCGGGCTGCGGCTCGGGTAATGGGGCGGCAGACGGCGGAGGAGTGAGTGAGAGCGGGGAAGGAGTGATTGAGAGAGGTTCGATTGACGGCTACGAGTACACAATCTCCGATGGCGAGGTAATGATTGAAAGTTATCACGGCGAAGATACAATCGTAAACATTCCCGATTCAATAGAGGGTTATCCCGTGACAAGCATAGGCGATTCCGCATTTGCTTCCTGCTCCTCGCTGACGGAGGTTACAATCCCCGACTCGGTGACGAACATAGGCCATGGTGTGTTTTATGGAACCGGCTGGTACAATGCTCAGCCCGACGGACTTTTGTATCTTGACAACTGCTTGCTTGGGTACAAGGGCGATGCTCCGAGCGGAGAGATAATAATAAACGAAGGAACACGGCTAATTGCCGACGGCGTGTTCCGTGGATGTTCTTCCTTAACGGAGGTCATAATTCCGGACTCTGTTGCAAGCATAAGCGATTTTGCGTTCTATAATTGCTACTCACTGACGGAGGTTACAATCCCCGACTCGGTAACGAGAATAGGCAGTTGGGCGTTCGCTTCTTGCGAATCGCTGACGGAGGTTACAATTCCTAACTCGGTAACAAGCATAAGCGATTTTGCGTTCTATTATTGCCGCTTTTTGAGGGAGGCTACAATCCCCGATTTGATAACGAGCATAGGAGATAGGGCCTTTGCTGATTGCACCTCGCTGGCGGAGGTTAGAATTCCCGACTCGCTTACAAGCATAGGAGTGAGGGCGTTCGAACACTGCGGCTCGCTGACCGCAATAGAAGTAGATGAAGATAATTCGAGCTACATGGATATGGACGGCGTTCTGTTTAGTAAGGATATGAAAACGTTAGTGCAATATCCGTCGGGAAAGACCGACTCAAGTTATACCATCCCCGACTCGGTAACGAGCATAGGCGAGGGCGCATTCTATTATTGCTACGATCTGGCGGAGGTTAGAATCCCCGACTCGGTAACAAGCATAGGCGATATGGCGTTCACCGGCTGCAATGTGCTATCCTCAATAGAAGTGGACGAGGGTAATTTAAGCTACAGGGACATAGACGGCATTTTGTTCAGCAAGGATATGAAAGTCTTAATCCAGTATCCGGAAGAAAAGCAAGACCTAAGCCACTATACCATCCCCGACTCGGTAACGACCATAGGCGATTATGCCTTCCTCTATTGCAGGAAGCTGATAACGATCGAGCTTCCCGACTCGGTAACGAGCATAGGCGAATCTGCGTTCGAGTGCTGCTACACGCTGCGTTCGATTACAATTCCCGACTCGGTAACGACCATAGGCGACCATGCCTTCAACGTCTGCGAAGCGCTGCGCTCAATTACAATCCCCGCTTCGGTCACGAGCATAGGACGCGCCGCCTTTTCAAATTGCGACTCGCTGACAGCAATAAGCGTTGACGAGGGGAATCCCAACTATAAGGATATTGACGGAGTTCTTTTCAACAAGGATGGTTCGACCTTGATCGTGTGTCCGTCGGGAAAGATCGACGCAAGCTACACAATTCCCAACTCGGTAACGAGCATAGAGGAGCTTGCTTTTCGGGCCTATAAATCGCTGACGGAGGTTATAATCCCCGACTCTGTGACAAGCATAGGAGATTGGGCCTTCGCTGATTGCACCTCGCTGACGGAGGTTACAATCCCTGCTTCTGTGACAAGCATAGGCGATCTGGCGTTTTATTGGTGCGACCTGCTGACATCGATTACCTTCGAGGGTGCGCCGCCAAGCATTGAAAGAACGTCGTTTGACAATGACGCCACCCTCTACTACCCCGCCGCCTACGCTCATCTCTGGGCGCCGAATGGGGAGACGGAGTGGAATGGGTATAGGATTGAGCAGCGCGGATAAGGTGGGCTTTTTGGGGGGAAGCTGAAAAAAAGTTAAAAAAATTGCAGTTTGTGTGGTTTTTTCAGCCGTTTATAACATTTCCCGCAAAAGCCTGCGCAAAGGGTGTAATATTTAGACGATGAAAGGGGGCCTTCGGGGCTACCCAAGGGAGATTACGGAGGAGAAGGGTTATGTGGACATGTAGGAATTGCGGGAAGCAAAATGAGGGTGGACGTTGCGTCAAATGCGGGGCGTTTGCACCTGCCGAAACCAATGGCAATCCGTGGCAGACGGCGAGCTTTGACGGCTCGGGCAAGAGCGCAACCATGGGCTCGGGCTCGGGAGCGGCAACGCCGATAAAGAAGAGGATAGGCTCACAGGAGAAGGTAAGGGCGGACGAAGGAAGGGACTTTGGCGCAGCTCCGTTTACAAAAGACACGGGATCTGCAACGCCGATAAAGCAGCGCATAGGCTCACAGCAGCGGGTAAGGGCAGACGAAGGAAGGGGCTTTGATGCACAAGCGCAGAGGGCCTATACAAACTATCAAAAGCCGATATACACAAATGAGGAGTCCGCCCGTAGGTTTGTAAACGGCGACGGGACAGGGCAAAACTACACGGGACAGAACGAAAACAGCGCAGGCGGAAGGCCGAGCAAGCCGAAGAACAAGAGGGCGCTCGGCATCATCTCCGCAGTGGTGGCAGCAGCAGCGGTCTTTGTTATCCTGTTCTTCGCCCTGAGAAGCGACAAGACGGCGACGAATGCGGACAGCGGCTATACGGCAAGCGTTCAGACCCATTCTGCGGGCGGTAGCACAACGACGGTAGCACCTATGGAGCGGCGCACGCTTGAGCCGACCATAGCGGCTGCGGTACCCACGGCGGCTGCG
>JAUNBP010000017.1 GCA_030526995.1 Clostridia bacterium | reverse complement strand
TCATATCCATCACCGTGATTATTGTAGCACATTCACGGTTTTAGGAAAAGAACCACGTCGAGCTTCCTTTTGGGGGCAGCCTGAACAGCGCCCTGATTTGCAAAATTATCATTATAGTTTTGATTCGAATCCATAAATTACCCCTTTTCCTCCCGCAAGCGGATGACGGCAAACCGCCTCGCCCGCAGGATGTATTTTATTCATTATAACAAGTACATTCCGTGTGCGCAATATAAAATCGGGCAAACGGGACAAAAAGATTGGAGCTTATCTCCTTTTCAAAGTCATTTCCGCAGGCCTTGCGTCCCTGCAGCAGCGCAACGCACATATCGAGAGGGCAAGCGCAATGAAAAACAGCGCAATCAGAATGACCTTTGAAATGTGGTAGCGATTTATATACAAAGCAAACGCCGTAAAATAAAGCCCTACCGTCATGCCAACGGCGGTCATAATCCTGTTTTTGCGAAGCGCCCCTATGCCAATTATAACGAACACAAAGGAGGGGCTGCTAAAAGCAATTCCGAGCAGAACGGACGAAAGCAAATAGTATTCGTCCGAATCTATTACTCCCTCAATTGACAGGGCTACAAACGGAACGGAAAACAGCAGGGAGGCAAGCAACACCCGCCTGCGCTTGAGCTTATCGTTCATAAAGGCAGCGACCATAAGCACAACACCTACGATAAGGATGCTCGCACACCCAATAATGAAGGCGGGGCTGTCTACTCCTTCCTCGGCCGCCGAATAGTACAGCACCAAGTCGGCGGCAACCGCAAGGCAGGCAAAGAGCAAGAACAGGATATCGAGCCCGCTCTTAGAAAGGAAGCGGGACCTTTTTGCGGGGCTGTCAAAACCCTTAATCCCCCTATCGGGCGGGCCCTCAACGTACCTTTCACCGCAAACGTGGCAGAACAGGCTGTCTCTTTCAAGCACGGTTTTGCAGTTTCTGCAGCGCCGCTTAAAAACCGTTCCACTACCCTTCAAAGCAGGGGCACTGCTTGAACGGCTTCGAGGCGGAGCGGGCGTAAAGCGCAGCGCACAAATGACAATTGAGATTGCTATCAGGCAGGAGAGGATAGAAACCATCATCCCATAGCCACCTCCCATAAGCAAAGGTAGAATGCATAAAAGCCCCAACGATGCGCCTACGGCAGCTACGAGTCTGTTCCTAAACAACGAGCCTGCGCCCAAGACTATGAATGCAAGGTGCGGGAGGCAGAGGAGGAGGAAGCGGATAATCTCATCCGCCTCCAAATAGTAGCCGTAATCCAATAATTCCGCAATTTCAAAAACAATATTCGGCATGGCAAACAGCAGACAGACGAGGGGAACGATAAAACGCTTAACCTTGTCGCTCATAAAGGCGGCTACCATGAGCGCAGCGCTTGCAAGCAAGGAGCACAGGAGTCCTACGGAGAAGGAATCGAATAGCTTAGCGGACAGCAGCAAGGCGCTTACGGCAGCAATGCAGGCAAAGACCAAAAACGGGGTATCCAACTTCGGCTTGGGCGGCGGCGGGAGGGTGTGGGCTTCGTTGTCTGCGGGCTTGACGGCAACGGGCTCCTCCGCCTTTTCGGGTACAACCTCGACATATCTTTCGTTGCAAACGGGGCAATATGGGTTGCCCGCTTCAAGCATCGTTCCGCAATTGTTGCAGTACCGCTTGCGAGCCCTGCCGCTTCCTATTTTCACTGAAAGGCGGGGCTCGGTCTGACCTGCGGAGGCGGAGGGGATGACGGGCCTTGAGGGTTCGAACAGGGTTATGGTTTTTGAGAGGGGGTCGTACTCATCCGAGTCAAGACAGGGCTCGGCGGGCTCTGCCTTAAAATCGGGCACGGAAGGGGGCACGGCTGCAGCCTCTGCCTCCGCCTTAGGCAGGCTCAACGCATTCAATGCATCCAGCATCTCCTTTGCGGTGCCGTAACGCCGCTTTGGCTCGGCTTTGCAGGCGGTCAGGATGATATTGCCCAGCTCGTCCTTAGCATCTGCGGGTAGCGGCAACGGCTCCCCCTTAATCCTCATGATTAGGGCATCGTCCCTGCCACGGGGCGTAACCGTATTGGGCGGCAGCGGCAAAAACGGGAGTCGGTTCCTGTTGAGGAGCTGATACATAATCAGACCCACGGAATAGACATCAACGCTTGCGCCGTACTTTTTCCCGCCGTACACCTCGGGCGCCATGTATTGAAAGGTTCCCTTCTTGGACATTATCGAGTCGGCATCGGAGAAGTTGCGGGCAATTCCAAAGTCGCCGAGCTTAAAGTCTCCCTCCTCCGTAACGAAGATGTTCGCAGGCTTTATATCCCTGTGAATGATGCTGTAATCGGCACAGAGCATGAGCGCACTGCACATCTGCCTACCGAGCTTTATAACCTCATCCCGCTCGAGCCTGTGCAAGGAGGCGTACCTTGTAAGCTCGGTCAAAAGCTCCATGCGTATGAAGAGGTCGCAGCCTATGCCATCGGACTTTGCAATCGTGCGGGAGTCCTCGTATGCAACGATGTTCGGATGCCCCCTAAGCTCCCGCATGAGCCTGCTCTCATCGGTTATGCTCTGCGCAATCGAGCTGTAGTAGAGGGAAATTTCGGTATCGCTCAGCCCATCGTAGCGGAGCTGCCGAAGGTCCTCCTCCGATTGCGGGATTGAAATGTGCTTCATCGCACAATAGCAAACCTCACCGTTTTGCTCGCTTCGCAGCTTAAAAACCCTGCCGCAGCTTCCGATTCCGATAAGCTCCACAGGCTCCCAACCCTCAAAGATTGTTCCGAATTTTTTAATTGTATCCACAGCCTCGCCCCTTTTCCTCCCGCAGGCAAACGACGAAAAACGCCTGCCCCTCTTGCCTTTAGGAACCCATTTTAAGAATTATAACATGGAGGCATCGTCAATGCAATAGAATAATCGAAGGTTCCCCTTTGCACAGGGAACGAAAAAAAGGGGGGGAGGAAGGCTAAAAAGGGGAGCTTCTACCTAAGCCCGTGCGCGCGGTACAGCTCAATAAGGGTGCCGTCGTTTGCCCACGAGACTATGAGTTCGTCTATCAAATCGAGCAGAACCTTATTCGATGCGGTGGAAACGGCATAGTAGGACAGCGTGCCCACGCTCTCGGAATGAAAGAGCCAAGCGGGGTCGCTGTAGGTGTTTGCAACCGACAGCGGCAGGCAGAGGGCGTCCACGGTGCCCGCACGGAATTTCACGAGCATATCGTAGTAGGCAGCGCACTTGACAATTACTATATCCGGCTCGGTATTTTCCTCATAAGCCTGCAAGAGCTCATCGCAGGGCGTGTTTTGCAAGACCGCAATCTCCGCCTCGGCAAACTCAAAGCCCTCCCGAATCACGAGAACGCAGGGTTCGGCGTAGAAGGGCTGCTTGCCCGCAAGATAGGTGTTGTCCGAGACCTCGGTCAGCGTCATAATGAGAAGATCTGTCGTGCCGTCCTCTATGGACATCAGGGCGGTGTGGCGATTGACCGGAACTATGGTAACGCAGTCGTCTGCATTGAATATCGTCTGCCCCAAGAGGGCGGCAAAGTCGGCTTCAAAGCCCACGCCGTTGCGATAGAGTCCCTCAATGTTGTCGTCAACGCCTATTCTGAGCGTCGCACGAGCCCGCAAAACGTCGATTTCGGGGCTGTACAAGAGCGAGGTCTGCGACCCGTTGAACAGAATCAAAAGCGAGAGCAGGATAACGAGCATAGCACCCAAAAAGATCGGTTTTATCGGCAGCTTCTCCTGCCAGTCCGACCTGCGCTTCTTTCGGTAGCCCTTGGGCAGCTTTTTGTTAATCTTGGTTTCCACAAGCAGAGTATAGCATAGTTTTTCCCGATTGAAAAGCTGCGTTTTCCCTTTACTAAAGCGGAAAAATGCGTTACAATAAAGCTAATGAAATATAAGGAGAGAGATTTATGAAATATGTTTTCTTCGATTTGGACGGTACGCTCTGCGACACGATAACCGATATAACCGATTCGCTCAACCGTGCGCTGCAGGCGCATGGCTACCCCACCTTCACAAGCGAGCAGGTAAAGGCCATGGTAGGAAAGTCGATAGCCTATATGTGCCAAAGGGCTATGCCCAAGGGCCATGAGAACGATTGGGAGATAGTGAAGCAGGACTATTTTGCCGACTACTCCGAACACCTCTGCGACAAGACCCGCCCCTATGAGGGCATAACCGAGGCAGTCAATGCGCTAAAGGCTAAGGGCTACACGCTTGCGGTCGTCACCAACAAGCCCCACGCCCATGCGGTGAAGATAGTCAGGGAGCTTTTCGCCCACCACGGCGACGTCTTTTCGGCAGTTCAGGGTCAGGCACCCAAGTTTTTAACCAAGCCCGACCCCGAATCCCTGCTCTTCGTCATGAAAAACTTAGGCGCAACGCAACAAAACAGCGTCTACATAGGCGACTCCGACACCGACATTCAGTTTGCCAAGAACACCGGCATCAAGAGCATAGGCGTAAGCTGGGGCTACCGCCCCGTAGAGCTGCTAAAGCAAACCGGTGCCACCGCCATAGCAAAAAGCCCCGACACCCTCGCAGCCCTGATTGAAGAATTACTGAACTGAAACCAAAACGGACATACTAAGCCTGAAAAGGAAGATTCCCTTATTTCACACGAAAATATAAGGGAATTTTTGCTTATAGCTTGACTTTGCCCACAAGTCGTGCTATGATTTAAGGGAAAGTGTGGTGAATCTAAAGATGAGGCAATTCAATTATTCCCGTGTTAAGGAGAGAAAATGGGATTCGGACATCCTTGGGCTTGTTGCGGCTATCTACAAGGAGGCGGGCAAGCAGGAGCTGTACATAAAGCAACGCCCCGAGCAGCTCGAAAAGCTTGTGGAGATTGCAAGGGTTCAAAGCACGGAGGCGTCCAATGCAATAGAGGGAATCGTTACGACGAACACTCGGCTTCGCCAAATCGTTGCCGACAAGACGACCCCCAAAAACCGCAACGAGCAGGAGATAGCGGGCTACCGCGATGCACTGAGCGTCATTCACGAGAGCTTTGATGTGATTCCCATCACGAGGAACTATATTCTCCAACTGCACAAGATAATGTACGGTCACATGAACAATCCTTTGGCAGGGCAGACGAAGAATGTGCAAAACTACATCGCCGCAACCTATCCCGACGGGCACAGCAGGGTGATTTTCACGCCCACCCCGCCATACGAAACGCCCGAAGCCCTCGACAGGATTTGCGAGGAATACAACCTTGTGATTGGCAACTGTGAGCTTGAGCCGCTAATCGCCATTCCGGTGTTCATACACGATTTTCTGTGCATACACCCGTTCAACGACGGCAACGGGCGCATGAGCAGGCTCTTGACCACGCTGCTTCTGTACCGCAGCGGGTTTTATGTCGGCAGGTACATATCGCTTGAGGCTAAGATAGCAAAAAATAAAGATATTTACTATAATGCACTCGCCCTTTCGCAGCAGGGCTGGCATGAGGGCGGGGAGGATGCCGATCCGTTTATAAAGTACCTGCTGGGCGTCGTCCTTGCTGCATACAAGGACTTTGGGGAGCGGTTTGCGCTCGTGGAGGAGAGGCTGCCCGCAATCGATATTGTGCGTTTGGCTATAAGGAACACGATAGGCAGATTTACCAAGCAGGATATATTGGAGCTTTGCCCCGCCCTAAGCCTAAGCTCCGTCGAGGGCGCACTGAGAAGGCTCACCGAAGCGGGAGAATTAACACGAGAGGGCAGGGGAAAGGCAACCCGATACATACGGAGGTAAGGCAGAAAATCGGTACAGCGGGCAGCCCCCAAAGCGGAAGAATAATCACAACAGGAAAAGCTCCAAGAAAACATGACTATCGTTTTCTACGAAAAGCAAGCATAAGCCTAAGTCCGTTTACCCTATCAGCCAGTCGATAAGGCCTATCTCGGAATCGAGGTAGACGAGGGCGGGGACGTCACTGTGCCCTGCGCCCGAAAAGCTCGTGACCTCGGCATTGGGGTTGATTCTGCGGAGGTTTTCAATGAACTGTATCGACGAGTTCGGGGACACAATGTTATCCTCGGAGCCTACAAAGGCACGGACGGGCAGATTTTTTAGGGCTTCAAGGTTTTCTTCCGTGGTCTGCACGCTGCCCGAAAGCGGGGCGATTCTGCTAAACAGGGAGGGATTGTCAAGGGCAAGCTGCCACGTCCCCGTTCCGCCCATGCTGTGCCCCGTGAGCGAAATTTTTTCCGAATCTATGAGGTAGTGCTTGCAGGCGTAGTCCACAAGACCGTAGACGGAATCCTTTATATCGACCCAGCCCCTGCTGTCCTCGGAGAGCTGCGGGATGATAACAAAGGCGGGCACCTCGCCCAAAAGCCCGTCTTGCAGGTATTTTGGAAAGCCGTTGTTTTGCACCAGCATATCGAGGTCGCTGCCCTTGCCGCTGCCACCGTGCAGGTAGATTATAAGCGGCATTCCCACGGCGGCGTTTTCGGGCGTGTAAAGCCAGTAGGAAAGGTCGCCCTCTGAGGCGGAAAAGACCTGCTGCGTCATAGAGCCGTCAAGTTCAAGCGTCGGAGCGAGCTTTACAATATAGCGCAAAATCTTGGACGCATCGGCGGCGTCCACGCTCTTGTTGCCGTCCACATCGGCAGCAACCCGCTGCGCCTCGTCAAGCTCATCGAGTTGCACAACCGCCCGCAGCACCACGGAAGCATCGGCTGCACTCACCACCCCGCTCCCATCGACGTCACCCATCTTCAAAGCCGCCTCCGCATTGGCAAAAGTCGGCAAGACCGCAACCAAAAGCAGCGCAAAAAACAAACAAAGTCCCCGTCTCATAAAATCCCTCCAATTTCAATAATATAAATCCTACCACAACTTTGCAACCAAAATGTTACCGCAATGTAAAAACACCCGATTAGTTTCGCATTGTTACAGCCTTATTTCTTACATATTCTAGTCTACTAAAACCGCACAACTTATTGACTTTTACCGAAAAAAATGCTAAAATGATGCTAAGAAAATGTAAAATGGAGAATTGACAATGACTTACGCGGAAAAAGTTAAAATAGTCCGTGAAAAATTGCTCTTGACACAGGATGAGATGGCAATAAGGCTCGGTGTAAATTCAATAACCGTATGTCGTTGGGAAACAGGTAGAACGGAGCCGAATATAAAAGCAAAAAAAGCCATTCGGGATTTTTGTGAGAGCCATGATTTTCATTTTGAGGAATAGTTATGTCCGATGCAAAAGAGCGAGTTTCTCGCAACATGAAAAGCAATAAAAGCAAAGATACAAAGCCCGAACTGGTTTTGCGCAAGGAACTATGGAGCAGAGGAATTCGCTACCGCAAAAACTGTAAAAAAGTGAAAGGCAAACCCGACATGGCATTTCCAACCCTTCGTATTGCGGTATTTGTCGATGGTCGTATGTGGCACGGATATGACTGGGACAATCAAAAGAATGATTTTAAATCAAACAGAGATTTTTGGATACCGAAAATTGAGAAAAACATCGAGCGCGATAAGATTGTAACCAAGGAGCTGACAAAACAAGGCTGGCTCGTCATGAGATTTTGGGATTTTGAAATCAATAGAGATGTAAAAGCGTGTGCCGATAAAATTGAAATGGTTTACATAAACAAGAAAAATGAGGTGTTGTCATGCAAGAGATGAGATCAATAGACCTATTTGCCGGAATAGGCGGAATTCGTCTCGGTTTTGAAAGGGCATTCGGAGATAAATTGAAGACTGTTTTTGTCAGTGAATGGGATGATTACGCTCAAAAGACTTACAAAGCTAATTTTCGGGATGAGTTTGAGATTTCGGGTGATATAACAAAAATCTCCGAAAGTATTATCCCTGATTTTGATATTTGCCTTGCCGGGTTTCCATGCCAGGCGTTTAGTCTTGCAGGGCAACGAAAAGGCTTTAAGGACGATTACAAAGGCTTGTCTCGTGGCACGTTGTTCTTTGATGTTGCAAGAATATGTTCTTCGAAAAAGCCGAAAGTTATCTTTTGTGAAAACGTAAAAGGGCTTACCATACACGATAAAGGCAGGACGTTTGAAATAATTTCGGAGACGCTGAAAGAGATTGGATATACGCCGTTTGAGCAAATTTTGAACAGTAGAAATTTCGGTGTTCCACAAAACAGAGAACGTATTTATATTGTTGCCTTTCGCAATGATATTGCACCGAAGGAATTTATTTTTCCTTCGGGTACGGATTCGACAAAAGCCATAAAAGACATTGTGGAAGAGAAGGCGGTTCCGGCAAAGTATTATTTGAGCGAACGTTATGTTGATACGCTTAGAAAACATAAGGCTCGACATGAGGCGAAAGGGCACGGCTTCGGATACGAAATCCGCGATTGGGGCGATGTTGCAGGCGCCATAGTTTGCGGGGGAATGGGCAGGGAACGCAATTTAATTATCGATAAAAGGCAAACCGATTTAACGCCCACAACACATATTAAGGGCGAAATAAATAAAGAGGGAATTCGGAAGATGACCCCGAGAGAATGGGCAAGACTTCAGGGGTTTCCCGATGATTACAAATTAATTCTTGCCGACGTTCATTTGTATAAGCAATTCGGGAACAGCGTAACCGTTCCCGTCATTGAAGCAATCGCGAAAGAGATTAAGGGGGTACTAGACAAAAATGCCGGGCGTTAAGGGTAAAAATAAAGGTGAATGGTCGGAAATATACATTTTCTTTAAGCTGATGACAGATAGGAAAGTCTATGTCGCAGATAAAGATATGAATAAGTTGAAAGACGTATTCTTAAACATCATAAGCATTATCAGAGAGGAAAGTGCGGGGAAAGAATATCGCTACTATACAGGGGATAACATCGTTATTACGCTAAACGGTACTCCCGTTAAAACTCTGGACGCATCGAGGTTTTCCGAGAAAGCCAATCGGGTATGGGAAATGATTACGGGGAATAAGGGAAATACAACCTTTAGCAATGATGAAATAAGGGCATTTCTCGAATCGATCTTTATTCATAACATTTCTGCTCCCGCGCAGAAGAAAAACGATTTCTTCGGGGGAACAAAGGATATTGTCCTTGATACCGTGGATTATCGCTCCGGCGTCAGTCAAATTATGGGCTTTTCATGCAAATCGGACATAGATGCAGCATCTACGCTTTTTAATGCAAGTGGTGATAATACGAATTTTGAATACGAATTGTCGGGTGACATGAATGACGAGAAAATGGATTTCTTCAATTCGATGTATAATAAGGTTGTCCGAAAAGGCACGCTTCATCACGATGTTGCCATTGGAAAAAGAATGGATTATTTAAAGTCTCAGAATATCACCGTGAATTTTGTCAACACCGCAAGGGATACGGCAAGACACAACCTTATCCGTTGTGGAGGATTGGAAACGCCGACAATAGTTGCAGAAATGTTAAAGTACTACTTTTATGATAAATCGGGGTCCGATACTTCCGTCGATGAAGCGATAAAGCATCTTGCGGAGTACAACCCCATAGAATACGATTTTGACAATCTTTACGATACATATCATATGAAAGTTGCAAACCTGCTCTATTTCATGTTTACGGGTCTTCGTTTTTCAAAACCATGGAACGGAAAATCCGATGTTAGCGGTGGGTATATCGTGGTAAAACGCTGCGGCGATATTGTTGCCTTTCATTCGTGTATAGCCGACGAATTCAAGGATTTTCTTATAGACAAACTTAAGTTCGAAGCTCCTTCTTGCAGCCGTCACGATTATATGTCTATCTACAAAAAAGACGACGGAAAATATTATTTAAAATTTGCGCTTCAATTTCGTTTTAAGCTCAAAAAGTAATGCGGGTTTGCAGTTTGTTTTGCGGAATAGGGGGTATAGACGTTGCGTTTGAACAAGCCAGTCATAATGTGGTTTGGGCAAACGACAGTAACAGGTATGCCTGTATGACTTATCGTTACAATTTCCCATCGACATATCTTGTGGAATCCGATATTCGAGATGTAGATAAACATTCAATACCCGATTTTGACGTTTTGGTTGCGGGATTTCCGTGTCAGCCATTTTCGGTTTGTGGGAAGCAAAAAGGGTTTTCGGACGAGCGCGGGAATTTGTTTTTCGAGATCGTAAAGACCATCGATGCAAAGCAGCCGACCGTTGTTTTCTTGGAAAACGTAGCAAATCTTACCGAGCATGATAACGGAAAAACTTTCAATGTCATATTCAGTGAATTGGCGGGGCGGGGTTATTATGTTCGCTATATAGTAGCCGACGCCTGCAATTACGGAATACCACAGCATAGAACAAGGACATATATAATGGCGTTCAAAAGCAAAAATGCTTGTGATGCGTATTCGTTTCCCGAAAAGATTCCGATCACAAGGCGCATTGCTGATGTAATCGATTTTTCTATCAAAGCAGAGGAAAGATTTTATTATCGTGAAGGGACGGCGAAATACCACCAACTATGTGAAGCGATAGTTGATGAAAAGCAACTTTATCGTTTTTCGGATTGGGGAATTCAAGCCGGTAAAGACGGGATTGCATTTACATTAAAAGCAAACATGGGAACTTATCCTAACCGAGTTCCGATTATAAAAGATCATTACGGAATAAGAAACATTACCCCTATGGAGTGCCTGGCTTTGCATGGGTTCCCGAAAACATTTGCTTTTCCCGACACCGTTCCCGAACGAGAGCAGTATAAGCAAGCAGGCAATACCGTGTGTGTAGAAATAATTAAAAGATGCGCTTCAATAGAGGGCTCGCCGACGCCAAATATAGAACAAGCATAAAAACTCCCGATTCGCCATCCGTCCATGGCAAATCGGGCGCTCAAGTTGCGTATTAAAGATTATTCCCTTACTCTTTATGGGTTTCTTTTGCGTACTTTTCTTTCCCAAAAGAAAAGTACAGTATAAATCACCGTCCTACGCCCTCCACCTAATTATCCGATAATAAGCCCGTGCAGTCAGCCTAAACACCAAGAGGTAGAGCAGGACGAAGAGCAGGCAGGCGCCGCCTATGCAGGCGAGGACGAGACTCCAGTTGCGGATGTCAAAGAGAGTGAGCATATTGGACATGATTTTCGAGCAGAATATCATGTGCAAGAGGGTGGAGAAGAGGGGCAGGAAAAAGACCCAGAGTATCTGACGGTTTATCGTCTTTTTGACCATAATTTCCTCCATGCCTATCTGCTGCATAATCTTAAAGCGTTCACGGTCCTCGTAGCCCTCGGTGACCTGCTTAAAGTAGATAATGAGCACGGTCATTGCAAGGAAGAGCACCCCGAAGAAGGCGCCGAGGAAGAACAGCCCGCCGTAGACCGCATAGTTGTTGGCACGAATTTCATACCACGAGTCAAGATAGGTGAGCTGCAAGATGCTGTCGGTCGTGGCGATATAGATGTATTTGTCGTAAACCTCATCTATAAATGCCATGACATCGTCGTCACTCCCCTCAACATCGAGGCGGAACGAGGCGTCCGCACAGACTATGCCCCCGATGATTTCAATGCTGTCGGGATCCTGCACATAGTCGTTAGGGTAGTCGTCGTCGTTTGCAAGCTCACTTTTGAGCTTGGAGGGGTCGGAACTCAAGGTAAGATTGTGCTTTTCGGCAAGTGCGTGGAGGTCGGAAACAAACTCTTGCTTAGGCTCAGCCAATGCGGGATCGTCATAGCCTTTTTCGCTGAGAGCGAAAAAGCCAATCGACATATCGTAGGGATAGAGCGATGAAGCCTGCTCGGTGCTTCCGAGGTAGAGGGCGAGGGTGCCGGAGAGGGTGACAATCAGCATGGTGGAGAGTATGCAAATGGTAGCAAGCCCGTTGGCGTTACGGCTCATGCGGTGGCGAAGCCCCGAGACGGTTACAAAGTTTTCGGGCTTGTAGTAGTAGCCCTTGATCTTTCGCATGATGGAAAGCAGGGCAGCGCTGCCGGAGTTAAAGAGCAGATAGGTTGCAACTATTACGGCGATGACGAGGATGAAAAACACTCCGACGGCGGTGATGGGGTTTTCGATAGTCCATGCGGAGTAGTAGGCAAGGCATAAGAGGGCGAGCCCAATGATAGCCCAGAGCCAGACGAGGCGAATGCGCTTCTGCCCGTGCCTTTCGCTGTTGAAAAGCGTCAAGGAGGCGGTCACCCTAACCTTGATAACGTTTATCAGCGAGTTAAGGATAAAGACGACAAGGAACAGCCCATAGGTCATTAGGTAGGCGTCGAGCGGGATTGAAAAGCTGCTGCCCTCGGCAACGGAGTTTATGAGCTTAATCAGAACCATGAACAGGAGTTTGCCGAACACGAGCGCAAATACGGTTCCGAGCAGCAGACCCGCAATCAAAACTATCGTATTCTCATACAACAGGATCCTGCAAACGTGCTTTTTTTCAAGCCCCAACACGCCGTACAGCCCAAACTCCCGCTTTCTGCGGTTTGTCAAAAAGCCGTTGATGTAGACCATAAAGCCCACGACAAAGAGCGAGAACACGACTATTCCGAACGAGAACATCGAGGTTGCGATATCGCCGTTTGGAACCGAGCTTAAGGAGTCGGTGAATATCATGCCGGTGATAAGCAGATACACGCCCGATATGAGCGACAGGGCGATAAGGTAGGGCAGGTAGGTATAGCGGTTGCGCTTGACGTTTGCCCACGCCAATTTAATGTAAAAATTTTTAGCCAATGTCCACACCCCCGATGACCGAGAGATTGGAAACTATGCGGTCGAAGAAGGCCTTATCGTCATCCTCGCCCCGATAAATCTGCGAGAACAGCGAGCCGTCCTTGATGAACAGCACCCGCTTGGCCCTGCTTGCAGCCATTGCGCTGTGCGTGACCATGAGAATCGTCTTGCCGCCCTCGTTAAGACGAGCGAAGATGTCCAAAAGCGCCTTGGAGGACTTGGAATCAAGCGCACCCGTGGGCTCGTCGGCAAGCAGGATGCGGGGATTGGTGATAATGGCCCGAGCCACCGCAGCCCTCTGCTTTTCGCCGCCCGAAACCTCGTAGGGAAACTTGTTCAAAAGCTTGGAAATTCCGAGCATGGAAGCGATCGGCGAAAGGCTCGAGTCAAGCTCCGAAACGGGCTTTTTCATAAGCACGAGGGGCAGCAGAATGTTGTCCTTGAGCGTGAAGGTGTCCAAGAGGTTGAACTCCTGAAAAACAAAGCCCAAGCGCTCTCTGCGAAAGGCGGAAAGGTCTCTGTCCTTGACCGAGGAGAAGGGCTTGCCGTCCAAATATATCTCGCCTGTCGTGGGCTTGTCGAGGGAAGCCAAGATGTTCAAAAGCGTCGTCTTGCCGCTGCCCGATGCGCCCATGATGGCAACGAACTCGCCCTCGCCTATCGAAAAGTTCACGTTGGTCAGCGCAACGAATTGCTGCATACCCCGCTTGAGATTATATACCTTGGTGATGTCGTTTACTTGAAGTAGCTCCATATGAGCCTCCTTTGATGATTTTTTCCTATCCTATCCCAAGGTAAGGGAAAATTCCATAGATTACGCTTACACAGACCTTACATTTTTGTCACTCGGTCTCCGCCCTATCGGGGAAGCGTAAAATGGCACGGGTGCCCTCGTGCAGCTCGCTTTCAATCCTCAAATCGATGGACAGCCCCTCCGCAGCCCGCTTGCAAAGGTACAGCCCAATGCCGCTTGCCCTGCCCTCCAACCTGCCGTTGTAGCCCGTAAAGCCCTTTTCAAAGATTCGGGGAATATCCTCCCTGCGTATGCCCATGCCGTTGTCGGAGATTATCAAGCCGTCCTCATAGCTTATATGCACCTCGCCGCCCCTTTCGGTGTACTTCACCGCATTGGAAAGGAGCTGTTCGATGATGAAGGAGAGCCAAATGGAATCGCTCATAACCTCCTTTGGCAGCGTGTCCACATTGAGCCCCACGCCCTTTAGCACGAAGAGCAGGGCATATTTTTTGCAGCAGGCGGAGACTATAGCATTCAGGTCACAGCTTTGGGGTATGCGGTCGGAGGCAAAGTCGTTGAGCCGAACGTAGCGCAGAACGAGGTCGGCATATTGCTCTATCTTAAAAAGCTCCTGCAAGAGCGTGAGCGAGGTTTCGTCATCCCTGTCCTGAAGCACGAGGCGCATTGCAAAGATGGGCGTTTTAATCTGATGCGCCCAGAGCGTGTAGTATTCAAGCTCGGCATTGTTCCTTTGCCCCAAATCGCTCTTAAGCCTCAAAAGCTCATAATTAAGCGTTTCTATAAGCGAAAACAGCTCGGCTTGCAGGGCGTCGCTGGGGGCGGGCAGGCTGAGTTCGGAAAGCGAAAGCTGCTTTACGGCCTTGAGCGAACGAAAATAGCGCAGGGCATCAAAGGTGAGTGCGCAGAAAAAGGGCAGGCTTATCAAAAGCACGAGATACCCTGCGTTTGAAAGCGCAAACAGGTAGAAGAAGGTCGGGATGAATATGCAAAGGGCGAGGTAGAACAGCAAAAAGGGCAGCCTTGATTTTAGATAGGATAGAAACTCACGCATGGATGGCATACCCCTGTCCCTTGTAGGTAGTAATAACGCCCTCAAAGCCTGCGCTTTCCAGCGTTTTTCTGAGGCGGTTGACGTTGACGGTCAGCGTGTTGTCGTCGATGTAGACGTCGTCGTCCCAGAGCTTTAGCATGAGCTTTTCACGGCTGACGATGCGGTTTAGGTTTTTCAAAAGCTCGGATAAAAGCCTAAGCTCGTTCCTTGTGAGCGGATAAACCTTGTCTCCTCGAACGAGGGAGGAGGTTTCAGCATCCAAGACCGCATCCAAGAGCTTTAGCGCAGGGCTTGCCTCGTAGTCGTAGGCACGGCGCAGCATTGCCGAAATTTTAGCGGTCAAAACCTCCATCGACACGGGCTTTTGAATGTAATCGTCGCCGCCCATGTTCATCGCCATTATCATATCGGACTCGTCCTGTCGGGAGGAGATAAAGAGGATGGGCGCCTTGGAGCGGGTGCGAATCTTTTCACACCAGTAGTAGCCGTTGAAAAAGGGCAGGGAGATGTCCAAAAGTATAAGCTGCGGGTTGAACTCCAAAACCTCGTCTAAAATCGAGTCAAAGCGCACGGCACAGCGCACCTCATAACCCCAGCGGGAAAGGTGGGCGGCCATGGCGTTTGCAATCACCTTATCGTCCTCAACAATCAAAATTCGAATCATAAGACAAGTATAACACAGTCTTTTCAAAAATACAGCCCCGACACTTTTATTTTTAGCGGGAATGTGATATACTGTCCAAAAATTCTCGGAGGAGAGATTATGGATTACACAAGGGCCTTGGCGGAGGCCATTTCTCCGCTTTGCAACCTGCCCGCAGAGGAAATAGAAGCATGGTTTGAAACGCCTAAGAATGCGGAGATGGGCGATCTGGCATTCCCGTGCTTTCGGCTGTCCAAGGTTTTGAGAAAGTCGCCCGTCGAGATTGCAAACAATCTAAAGTGCGCCGTCACCCTGCCCGAAGGAATATCCAAGGCGGAGGCGGTTGCGGGCTATCTCAACTTCTACGTCGATAACGCCTGCTTTGCAAGGGAGGTGCTTTCAAGCGTCTTTGAAAAGGGCGACAGCTACGGCGGAGCCGACATAGGAAGGGGCAAGACCGTCGTTGTGGAGTATTCGTCTATAAACATTGCAAAGCCGTTTCACATAGGGCATCTGCCAACGACGGTCATAGGCAATTCGCTTGCCAATATCTACGAGGCGTTGGGCTACAAGGTCGTTAGAATAAACCACTTGGGCGATTGGGGCACGCAGTTTGGCAAGATGCTCTGCGCCTACGAAAAGTGGGGCGAAAAGCCTATTGAGCAGTATTCGGTTCGCGAGATGGTAAGCCTATACGTGCGCTTCCACGACGAGGCGGACAGGGACGAGAGTCTTTTAACGCAGGCTCGGGCGTGGTTTCACAGGCTTGAAAGCGGCGATGAAAAGGCAGTTTCGCTGTGGAAAAAGATGACGAGCGCAACGCTAAACGAGGTTTCCAAGGTCTACGACAGGCTCAATGTAAGGTTTGACAGCTATGCGGGCGAGGCGTTCTACGAGGACAAGATGCCTGCAATAATCGACGAGCTTAGGGACAAGGGCATAGCCAAGCTCGACAAGGGCGCATTGATAGTCGACCTCTCCGAGTGGAATATGCCGCCCTGCATAATCCTAAAGAGCGACGGCAGCACTATATATGCAACGAGGGACATAGCGGCGGCGTGCTATCGCAAGGCTACCTATGATTTTGACAAGTGCCTCTACGTCGTGGCATATCAGCAGGACTTGCATTTTAGGCAGTTTTTCAAGGTCTTGGAGCTTATGGGCAGGGACTGGGTCAAGGACTGCGTCCACGTCAACTTCGGCATGGTTTCCATGGAGGAGGGCACGCTTTCGACCCGCCACGGAAACGTCGTCTACTTGGAGGACGTTCTAAACGCCGCAACGAGCAAGACCTACGAGATAATCTGCGAGAAGAGCCCCGAGCTCGAGGACAAGAGGGCTGCAGCCGAGGCAGTGGGCGTGGGCGCAATAGTCTGGAACAGCCTGTACAACAGCAGGATTAAGGACACATCGTTCTCGTTTTCCAAGGTCTTAAACTTCGAGGGCGAGACGGGCCCCTATGTGCAGTACACCTATGCAAGGGCAAGCTCGGTTATAAGAAGGTGCGGGCAGGTGGATTGCAGCAGCTTCGACTGTGAAAAACTTACAGACCCCTATTCCTGCGCACTTATTAAGGCCATCGAGACCTTCCCCGAGCAGGTGAGGCAGGCAGCCGAAAAGAACGAGCCCTACCTCGTTTCGAGGGCGGTTATGAACGTGTGCTCTGCGTTCAACAAGTTTTATTATGAGGTTAGAATTATGGCGGACGACCACTGTGAGCGGGGCGCAAGGCTTGCGCTTACGGCGGCAGCCCGACAGGTTATAAAGAACGGTTTGACGCTTTTGGGACTTAAAGCGCCGGAAAGGATGTAATATGTTAGATATTAGGAGGATTCGCAAAAATCCCGAGGAATTGGTGGAGGCTATGGCGCACCGCAGGAGCAAGGGCGCAGACGTCAGCGCATTTTTGGAACTCGATTCGAGGCGGCGCATGATGCTCAGCGACGTCGAGAACAAAAAGGCGATAAGAAACGTCACGTCGGGGCTTATCGGAATCAAGAGGGGCAAGGGCGAGGATGCGACCGAACAGACCGAAAAGATGCGTGCCTTGGGCGCCGAAATAAAGCAGCTCGATAAGGAGATAGCCGAAATAGACGAGCAGATACAGGAATTTATGTACAAGATTCCGAACATCCCGCATTCCTCGGTTCCCGTTGGCGCCGACGACAAGGAAAACGTTGAGGTCAGGCGCTTTTCGGAGCCTGCGCACTTCGACTTTGAGCCAAAGGCGCACTGGGACTTGGGAACGAGCCTCAACCTCTTGGACTTTGCCTCTGCGGGCAAGATAACGGGGGCGAGGTTCACGGTCTATCGGGGCTTGGGCGCAAGGCTCGAGCGTGCGATAATCTCCTACTTTTTGGACGTGCATACGCAAAACGGCTATACGGAGATTCTTCCGCCCTACATGGTCAACCGAGAGAGCATGACCGGCACGGGCCAGCTTCCAAAGTTTGAGGAGGATGCGTTCAAGGTTGCAAACACCGACTACTTTTTAATTCCGACCGCCGAGGTGCCGGTAACCAACTTGCATCGGGGCGACATCTTGGAAATGGAGCAGTTGCCCATAAAGTACTGCGCCTATTCGGCATGCTTTAGAAGCGAGGCGGGCAGCGCAGGCAGGGACACGAGGGGACTAATTCGCCAGCACCAGTTCAACAAGGTCGAGCTTGTAAAGTTTGCGCTCCCCGAAAAGAGCTACGAGGAGCTTGAAAGCCTGACCCATGACGCCGAGCGGGTCTTGCAGGGCCTGAATCTGCCCTATCGGGTAGTTGCCCTGTCCACGGGCGACCTTGGCTTCTCGTCGGCAAAGACCTACGATATCGAGGTTTGGATGCCCTCCTACGGCAGGTACGTTGAGATATCCTCCTGCTCGAACTTCGAGGACTTCCAAGCACGCAGGGCGCAGATAAGGTTCAGGCGCGCAAAGACCCTAAAGCCCGAGCTTGTGCACACCCTAAACGGCAGCGGCGTAGCCGTAGGCAGAACGGTGGCTGCAATCTTGGAAAACTACCAGCAAAAGGACGGCTCCGTAGTAATCCCCGAAGCCCTCCGCCCCTACATGGGAACCGACGTAATTAAATAGAATTTTACTAAAATAATGCTTGCATTTCGGTTTTTACCGTGATACAATCATTCGGCTAAGGGAAAAGGCCCTTGGCAACCTACTTGCGTTCCCGTTTGGGGGAACGCCACAAGACCACAAGGAGGTGAAAAAAGCATGAACGCATATGAAGTATTGTATGTCATCACGCCCGAACTCGACGAGGAAACCAATCAAGCGGTTCTCGATAAGTTTGCGGCAATCATCGCGGACAACGGCGGCGAAATCGTGAAGACCGATCTTTGGGGCAAGCGCAAGCTGGCATACCCGATCGACTACAAGACCGAGGGTTTCTATGTGCTGATTACATTTAACGGCGCACCCGAACTCCCCCGCGAATTGGAGCGCAACTTCAAAAATGACGAGCGTATTCTTCGCTACATGGTAACTCGCAAGGAAGCATAATTAAAGCACGAAAGATTGGAGAAGAACGATGAACAAGATTATTTTGATTGGCAACTTGACCCACGATCCCGAGAGCAGAAGCACGCCGAACGGCGTGACGGTCTGCACCTTCACCATTGCGGTAAATCGCAGGTTCGCGCCTCAGGGCGGCGAACGCCAGACCGATTTTTTCCGCATCAACGCATGGCGCCAGCTCGGTGAAACCTGCGCCCGCTATCTTGCCAAGGGCAGGAAGGTTGCGGTTATCGGTGAGATACAGCCGAGGCTGTACGAGGCGAAGGACGGATCGACCCGTATGTCATTGGACGTATCGGCGGACGAAGTGGAGTTCCTTTCCCCGAGGGGAGAGGGCGAAGGCTCAACCTACAGCGCACCTCGCCCGGCGGCAAACCCGCAGGATTTGGCGGGCTTTACCGATATATCGTCCGACGATATACCGTTTTGAAAAATATTGAGTAATAGGAGGCTTACATCATGGAAGATCGCAAAATGCGCCCGCGTATGAAGAGATCGCGTCGCAAGGTTTGCAGGTTCTGCGTTGATAAGGCGACAAGCATAGACTACAAGGACGTGAGAAAGCTCAACGGGTTCATCACCGAGAGCGGAAAGATCATGCCCCGCCGTATGTCGGGCGTTTGCGCAAAGCATCAGCGTGACCTCGCCGTAGCAATCAAGCGCGCCCGTGTCATGGCTCTGCTGCCGTTCGCCGCAGAAAGATAAAACGAAGCGAATAATAAACACAAAGGGAGCTGCCAAGATAGGTAGCTCCCTTAAGATTATCAAAACTCTCGCACCCCCCCGAAACGCCCTAAATATCCGCACCTCCTGTAGGGGCGGATATCATCCGCCCGCCTGAAACGCTCGAAACGCCTGAAACGCCCCGAAACGCACAAAACATTCACCCCCCGTCGGGTCAGCTCCCTTCCAAAAACCCTCTAAAAACGGAATCATGGGCACACCCGTCGGGTCGGCTCCTATCAAAAAACCTCAAAAAACGGAATCATGGGCACCCACTCGAAACGCCCGAAACGTCCCGAAACGCCCTAAAAATCCACACCCCCCTGTAGGGGCGGATATCATCCGCCCGCCTGCACCCTTACCAATCGCTGCCCCAGTCCGTATCAAAGGAATCCCAACCCGAATCAAAATCATAATCGAAATCATCGTCGTCCCAGTCCGAACTCCAATCATCCTCGTCGGTTGCGGAATAATACTCCGAATCGGTAAAATCGCTCGCATCGAAGCTGCCCGAATGCCCTTGATAGTCGGAGTAATTCTCGTTAAGCTCGTCGGGCGTGGAGTAGGACGGCTGCCACGACCCCGTAGCATCGTCATAGTCATACCACGAGCCGTTATAAAAGTAATAGTAGGCGTCGTTATAGTGATAGTAGCCCTCGTCGGGGGAGGAGGACGAACAGAGCGAAAGGGATATCGCAACGATGATGATAATTACGATGAGGAGGAGGGGCGAAAACTTCGCTGCCTTGGCGGGGGTGACGTGCGTCTTGCCCGAGGCGGGAGCGTTGCGCTTTCTCAAAATTATCTCCGAGCGCAGCTTTTGGTATATCTCGTTTACGGCATAGGCCTCGTCGTTGCCCCGATAGCGCACGACACGGCTGCCGTCCGCCTTGTTCTTGTAGACGATGAAGTTGCCCTCGTCCTCATAGATGCCAAAGGCACGGGCATCTTGGCAGTTCTCCCCGATAAAAAAGCGCATCCTCTCAAGCGGCAGGTTATGCGCCGCACAAAAGGCCTTAAGCTCCTCAATGGTCTTGGGCACGCCAATTCCGCTGCGCACGGCCTTGGAGTTGGGCGCACCGCAGTTGGGGCATTGCATCTCGGTATCCTGTATGTAGCTTCCGCAGTATTCACACTTAATCTTCATGGCAGCATTATAACATATTCAAGCCGAACATTCCATATCCGCAATTGATTTTTACGGTCTCGCATGGTATTCTAAAAAGCATGAAGGACTGTTACATTGCCTTCGACGTGGAAACGCCGAACTACGCAAACAATAGAATCAGCGCAATAGGCATAAGCGTAATTCAAGACGGGTGCATCTCCGAAGAATTTTATTCGCTTGTAAACCCCGAAACCGACTTTGACCCCTTCAACATTCGCCTGACCGGAATAGACGAGTACAAGGTGTGGAACGCCCCGACCTTTTTGCAGCTTTGGGAGCGGATAGAGCCGCTGCTAAGCCGGGGCGTGCTGATAGCCCACAACGCCCCGTTCGACATGGGCGTGCTGTCAAAGTGCATAGAGGCCTATGAAATCGAGTGGAAGCCCTACGCCTGCTACGCCTGCACCTGCGCAATGGGACGAAGCTGCTACCCGCATTTTTACAACCACCGTCTAAATACGATGTGCAGATACCTAAACATCGAGCTAAACCATCACGACGCAGCCGGCGACAGCCGAGCCTGCGCCCTGCTGCTGCTAAACTACCTAAATCACGGCATGGACATAGACGGCTTCATCCGAAAATACGACCTCATAAACCGCCGCACGCTTCGGTGACGGCAATGCTTGCAAGCCTAAATTTGCCATGCTATAATGAACGATAGGATATTCAATCGGAGGTGGGCATATGAGAGAGGGAACCAAACGACTGATATGTATATTTTTCGCAGCTGCACTTCTTTTTGCCATAGGCTGCAAGGGCGACGGACAGGAGTTCAGCATCGTTGTTCCCACGACGGCACCGTAACCGACGCAGCAGGTTCAGTTGGAGACAGTGCCCGCAGAGACGGCAGGGGCGAGTGCGTACACGGAAGCTGTACAGTCCGTGCCCGTTGAGACAATCACGGCCGAGCCCACTCCGATGATAGAACCCGCAACGGAGACGGAGGCGGTGGTTCTGTCGGGCACCTATTATCTTCGTTCAGCCTACGACGGCAGTTATTTATGCGCAGACAACATCAAATGGAACAGAAATAACGGCAAGAGCGGCTTCCATCTGTATGCGGGCTTTAGGTATGACAACAACCGCATTCTGTTTCATGTGAGAGGTGATGATGACGGCCTTTGCGCAGTCACGATGACGGATGAGCTGCTGCAAACGCTGTACTTGGACGTGTGGAACTCCAATGACTCGGAAAGCGCAATTGACCTTTGGCCTTCAGGCAGCTATTCGGATCAACGATGGAAGATTGAAAGGCAGTCCGACGGCACCTATTATTTGAGGGCTGCATTCGATAACAGCTATGTCTTGACCTACGACCTGTCCCATTCGGGCAACGAGCCAATAAGGTTATCCAAAGAAAACAGTGGGATAGATCAGAAGTGGGACTTGGTTTTAACGGATGATGCGAGCTTTGAAAGAGGCTATGCCGATGCTGTGGCGCATCAACCCACAGGATTGGCAGAAGCGTACGCACGGCAACTTCAGACCATGGAAGGCAGTGACAGGGCGGATGCATTCCTTCTCTTGGATATGGACAGGGACGGAATATATGAGCTTATCACCATAAAGACGGAGCATTTTGAAGGCACTGACAGGGTGTCCACCGACAGAAACGACGGTTTATCCGACAATGTAACGGACTTTTCGATATATGCTTTCAAAAACGGTCAGGCTGTTCTGCTTGTTGAGGGCTCAAATTCCATGTCCAACAACATCTTTCAAATTTATGACGGCAGAGCGTTGGTTACGGGAGACAGCGGCACGGGTTATTTCGGATATACCATATGGAGCTATGACGGGGATAGGCTGTTTTGCGAGGAACTGGATTCGGAGCTTCAAAGTGCGCCGTATGACGGCAGCGAGGAGAACATATGGCTGTATGATAAGTACCCGTTCGATTCGAGCAAGGGTAGCGTGTCGCTGACGGAAATTTCAGAGCAGGAGCACACGGCTCGGGAAACCCGCCTGCTGAACAATATGGCCGTTCCCAAATTTTTTGCAAACAACGCCGACGGCAGAAATGCAGCCTTAGCAGCCGATGCCCTGTCCGACCTATATGCCGACACGGAATTATTATGCAGCAGGCTTATCGACACCTACGGCGCATACTTGGATATGACCTACGGCGATATATACGCCTTGCACGGAATAGCCGAGTCGAGCTGTTTTGTCGAGGGTGAAAATCTATTTCGCTATGTGCTTGACGGCGTGACCGTGGAATTTGAGCTCGATGAAATGCTGCCGTGGGACGAGATGTCCGAGGTGGCAACCGAGCCGGATATAAAGGACGGCTGGTGGTGCATAGGCAGCTTGGCTCATGAGTACACGAACCCCGAGTCAAAATGCATAAAGGTTATCTCCTATGCGGCTCTTGCACTTATTGAGGCTTCGGGCAAACATCTCGAACCCGAAATTGCAGGAGCGGTAACAAGGTATTACCCCGAAGGCCCCGAAGTCTACCTCCACGTGTATAATTTTACTTTTGCGGGCTATGAGTTTGTGATAAGCTGCGATGAATACGGCGTGTTGGAGGACAGACCGTTTGTCGATATCAAAAAGGCCGACTGAACGGAAACGCCAATCATCAACCCCACCCCCGTCACCCCCGTCAATCATAGGGACGGTTCTCCGGTTGACCCCACCCCCGTCAATCATAGGGACGGTTCTCCGATTGACCCCAACCCCACCCTTCGATTAAAGTTGCCTAACCAATCGTTGCGTGTTATAATAAACAAAATTTCGCACAATTGCGACACGGGAAGAGTGGAGGCGAGCTTATGCTTTTCAAACAGATGCAATACTTCGTTGCGGTTGCGGACTGCAACAGCTTTACCGAGGCGGCGGAACGCTGCTTTATTTCCCAATCCGCAATATCCCAGCAGATTCGAGCGCTTGAGAGCCAGCTCGGCGTGGAGCTGATTCACAGAGCGAACCGCCGCTTTTCGCTGACGCCGGCGGGGGAATACTTCTACACCCAGAGTCGCCTGTTGCTTGCGGAGGCGGACAGCATAGCGAGGGAAACGCAGAGGATAGCGCAGTCGGACAATCAAAGGCTCCGCATAGGCTACCCCAAAAATTACAGCGGAAGGGAGCTTCACGAGGCGGTTGCGGAGTTCACCCTATTGCACCCCGAGGTATCCATAGACATAGTTAACGGCACTCACGAGGAGCTGTACGACCTCATACGCTTTGGCAGGGTTGACCTTGTAATCAACGACCAGCGCCGAGCCTTCTCCGACGAGTATGTAAACTACCTGCTCTCGGACGGCTGCTGCTTTATCGAAATATCCGCAAACAACCCTCTTAGCAGCAAACAGCGGCTGACTATGCGGGACTTAAAACGCCTGCCCTGCATCCTGATTGCATCCGCAGAGCAGCAGGCGAAGGAGGAGGCCTACTACCGTGACACGCTCGGCTTTTCGGGCAGCTTCCTGTTTGCGGACAACTTGGAGGAGGGCAGGCTCATGGTGCTCGGCAATCGGGGCTTTCTGCCGCTCGATTGCATAGGCTCCCTCTCGCCCGTCGTCGCCTCAATAAAGCGAATCACCCTCTACCGAGGCGACCGCTCGATAAGGCGGAGGATATGCGCCTTCTGGCAAAAGAAAAACGCCTGCCCCCAAATCGAGGACTTCGCCGCCATACTCCGCCAAAAGATAGAAAACAGCCGCTGCACATAGGACTTGAATACCACTCGCCGCACACACCAACCGAAATTACCTGCCCCTCCGTAGGGGCGGATATCATCCGCCCGCCGACACCACCCTACCCGCCATCATCCCCAAAAAATGTAGGGGCGGATATCATCCGCCCGCCATACCTCCGCCCGCAACACCACCCAACATCCATAAGTTTTACTTATCGGACAACCCCAAAAATCCCGATTGATGTTTTGCAAGCGGGCTTCTATAATATGAGCATGGAGTTTAATGTTCATGCGCATAAAAGGGCGCATGAGGAAAGGACAGAGAATTATGGACAGAATAAAAAAGAACTTCGGGTTTGGCTGTATGCGCCTTCCGATGAAGGGCGAAAAGGTCGATTATGAGGAGTTTTCCAAGATGGTAGACGCCTTTATAGAAAGCGGCTTCAACTACTTTGACACGGCTCACGGCTATGTCGGGGGCATGAGCGAGACTGCGCTCAAGGCTTGCCTTACCTCCCGCTACGACAGGAGCAGCTACGTGCTTGCCGACAAGCTCTCAACCCAGCACTTCGAAACGGAACAGGAGATACGCCCCCTGTTTGAAAAGCAGCTTGAGGCGTGCGGGGTGGACTACTTCGACTTCTACCTCATGCACGCCCAGAATGCGGAGGCGTTTTCCAAGTACAAGCGCTGCCATGCCTACGAAACCGCCCTTGAGCTGTTAAAAGAGGGGAGGATTCGGCATTTTGGAATATCCTTCCACGACAAGGCAGCCATACTCGACGAGATACTCACCGAGTACCCTCAGGTTGAGTTCGTGCAAATACAGTTCAACTACGTCGACTTCGACGACCCCTCCATTGAAAGCCGCAGGTGCTACGAGGTCTGCAAAAAGCACGGCAAGCCCGTCATAGTCATGGAGCCTTGCAAGGGCGGAAACCTTGTCAACATGCCCGAGGAGATTTCAAAGGTGCTAAAGGACTTGAACGGCGGAAGCCTTGCAAGCTACGCCATCCGCTTTGCCGCAGGGTTTGAGGGCGTTATGATGGTGCTGTCCGGCATGGGCAGCATGGAGATGATGGAGGATAACATCGGCTACATGAGGGACTTCAAGCCGCTGAATGAGACCGAGCAGGCGGCAATAGCCAAGGTCTGCGAGCTGTTTCGCAAGAAGAACCTGATACCCTGCACGGCGTGCCGCTACTGCACCGAAGCCTGCCCGAGGGGGATACTCATCCCCGATTTGTTCGCCTGCCTAAACGCAAAAAAGGTGTTCAACAATTGGAACACGGATTACTACTATCACAACGTGCATACCGTACACAACGGCAAGGCGAGCGACTGCATAAAATGCGGCAAATGCGAGATCCTCTGCCCCCAGCACCTTCCGATAAGGGAGCTGCTCATCGAGGTGGCAGGCGAATTTGAAAAGAAGGCATAATCATAGAATAAAAACAGGAGGACAGGACGATGGAACAAAGAAAACGACTGGTGGCGTATTTTTCGGCAAGCGGAGTTACAAGGCGGGCAGCGCAGCAGATAGCGATTGCAGCGGGCGCCGACCTCTTTGAGATTGAGCCGAAGATTCCCTACACGAACGCCGATTTGAACTGGTCAAACGCCAAGAGCCGCAGCTCAATCGAGATGAAAAACCCCGCCTCCCGCCCCGAGATTGCAACGAGGGTGGAGGCAATGGCGGATTACGACACCGTGTACGTGGGTTTTCCCGTCTGGTGGTACGTTGCGCCAACGATAATCAACACCTTCTTGGAGAGCTACGACTTTTCGGGCAAGACCGTGGTGCTGTTTGCAACCTCGGGCGGCAGCGGCTTCGGCGGCACCGTAAAGTCACTTATGGGCAGCGTGCCCGCAACGACGAGGATAATCGAGGGTGCGGTGTTTAGGGGCAGATGGACCGAATCCGAGATTAAAGGCGTGGCAGAAAAGGGTTAGCTAAAAGCAAAGGCGCTTTCTGCGGTTGCAAAGCCGTACCGCTCGGTGCTATAATTGCGGCATGGACCAAAGCGCAATATTTAAGAATCGCAAACTGAATATCGAAAAGCTCAGGCAGTACGGGTTTTCGCCCGAGGGGGAAGGCTACATCCTCCATCGGACGCTCCCCTGCTGCGGCTTTTTATTGACCCTTAAGGTGACGGGGGAGGGCGAGGTAAAGACCGAACTTTTCGACCCCGAGGTCAACGCCCCCTACACCCTGCACCTTGCAAGCGGAGCAGGCGGTAGCTTTGTGGGCGGAGTAAAGAGCGAGTTCGAGGCTGCGCTTTTTGAGCTTGCAAATAAATGCTTTGACAAGGACGTGTTCAAGAGCCCACAGGCCAAGGCGATAATCGAGTATGCGCGGGAAAGATACGGCGACGAGCTTGAATACCTCTGGGACAAGCTGCCCGACAATGCGGTTCTGCGCCGCAAGGACACGGGCAAGTGGTACGCCGCCCTGCTTACCGTAAGGCGTGAAAAACTTATCAAAGGCAGCAGTGGCGCGGCGGAAATCATAGACCTTAGAATCTCACCCGACGAGCTTGAAAAGATAAGGGACGACAGGAAATACTTTGCGGGCTATCACATGAACAAAAAGCACTGGCTGACGATAATTTTGGACGGAGAGGTCCCAACCTGTGAGCTGCTCCGCCGCCTAAACGAGAGCTACGACCTAAAATAAAACCTACGCAAGATACTTTATTATAGCAAGCAGCAGCAGGTGCGCAGGATAGAAGGCATAGGTGAGCCACTTGCACTTAAAGCCCCTAAGCTCTTTTTTGTAGAACCAAATTGGCACCGCCGCAAAGATTGCGCAGGTGTAGAAGGCGAATCTGTCAAGGCTCTCGGGCATACTCTTTAGCACATAGAGTATGACATAGACGGCAAGCACGATAACCGAGCTGATACGCTCCTTCCTCACGGCATAAAAGCCCACCGCAAGCAGCACGCCCAAAAATCCGTATTCAACACCGAGGCTCTGCCCGACGTAAGCGATGCACAGAACGGGAATGAGCCGCACAGCCTGCCCAAAAACGGTGTTCAGCACCGCCCCTATCTTCGTCTTGGTCTCATATCTCGGAAAAGCCCTCAACTTGTCAAAGGCATAGATTGCAGCAAGGCTCAAAAACAGCGTAAATACAATGTTGTACGGCGAGGAGTATATGGCGGTTATGCCGAGGCGGACGGAAAGTAGCCCGTTTCGCATAAGGAAGAACGGCACCTGCGAAACCATAGCCAAGACGCCGAGCCTAAAGCCGTACTTGTAGAGGTTTTTGGTGTGGGCATAGCCCTCGGCAAGCTGAAACGCAAATATCGGAAAGGCGAGCCTGCCGATGAGCCGCATGAACATAAGCGAGCCGTCGGGCAGCCAAAAAACATAGGCAATATGGTCTATCAGCATCGCAGCCAAGGCAATGAATTTTAATACAAAGGCACTCATCCGTTCCCAACCCCTCTTTTTTGAAAGAAATCGAAAAAATTTTATCATATTTCTCGATTTTTCGCAAGAAAAATTCAAATTTTAGTTGCGTTTAAGCTCCTCGGCGTGTTAATATATAAATGTAAACTTATGCAAGGAGGAAAACGCCATGAAACTCAGACACGCCATAGGAATCGCAATGTCGATTCTCTTGATTGCAGCAGCCTTCATCCCCCTTTCTTCCGGGGAAGCCAAGGCAGCGGTTAGTTTTAGCACAGCGGTATTCGACGGTGAGACGGAATACGTTTCGGCTGACGTGCCCGAGAAGATAAGGGTTGACGGGGCAAGCTCCCATGAGCCGCAAGCCATAGAACCCGTGTCGGAAGCTGACCTCGAAAAGGTCGGACTTCCCATTGAGGCGCAACCTCTGAAAAGGGCTGCACCCGACGGGGAGACCACGGAGAACCTGTGGAGCGTAGACGTCGACGGAACGCTCTACTACAACAGTACCGAACGTCCGGTGCAAGCGTCGGGCGGCGGCTACTATGAGGTGGAAATGGTGGATACGGGCTTTATCGTAACGCTGCACTCTGCCACAATAAACCGTTCCTTTGATTATGGTACGCAGATAATGGGCATAAGCGCCAGCAACAACTTATCCGTTATCGCCTATGGAGACTGTGTAATAAACACGATATCTACAAACGGAGACTGGGCTTTTGCAATCGGCACGGAAAAAGGCACCATAGGAATTTCAACCCCCGCCGGCGGTTCGCTTACCATCAACGCATCCTCAACGGGAGCGAGATCGGCCGCTGTCTTTGGAACCGGTTTTGTTACGATTGGCGAAACCGACCTTGAAATTTCTTCAAGCGCAAGCGGAGCTGACGCCATAGCCTACGGAATACACGGCATAGGGGTGCTGGCCGACAGCAGTGCTGCAGATAGAGCACGTATCACGCTAAAAAACATCTCGGGCGTCTACCGTGCTTACGGAATACAATCGGACGCCGCCGTCACTTTTGAGGAACACTCAATCCTCAATATCCAAAACGTCACAGTGCCTTCAAGCGGCACAGGGTCGGCGTTCGGCGTAGTGGCTGTGGGCGGCTTGAACGCAACAATGTCTACCATCGAAAGCACGAACGTCAGCGGCCCGAATGCAATCGTTTTGTATTCGGACAGCGGCATGAAGTTCGAACTCATGACGTCCATGATTTTGAATGCAACCTGTCAAAAGTACATCGAAAACGACAGGGGAGGCGCAGGGATATACAACGTAGCAAACAGTGTTGAAATATCCGATACCGGCTTAGGCAGCACACCCGTGACGATTAACGTTACCTCGGCGGGCAAGACCTTCGGCATATTCTCCGCAGGCGACGTTAATGCTCTAAACTTCGCTTGTACAATAGACCTTACCAATACTTCCACGGCAACAACTCGGGGCATATCTTCCAACAAAAACATAAGCTACGAGGGACATGGCGACTCGGAAATAACCGTCACAAGCCTAAGCGAATCGTACGGAATGTTAGGAGTGGAGAGCGTCACAACCTACTCAACCTACTCATCCTCGGACTGCAATATAACCGTTAAGGGTACCGAACCTACCTCCTCTTCCTATGGAATTTGCGGAGGGGAGCTTATAGTATGCGGCGTATTTTATATTACATCCGAAAGCCAAACTCCCTTCGCCCTGTTTTCCACAGGGGGAATCGTCTTTCAAAAATCCTCCAATAGGACTTATATCAATGTGAACAGCACGGCGCCCTCTACAAAAGACATAACGATATGCAGCATCTATGCGGAAGGGAATATTTCAACTGTTATTGAGCAGTCTTTGGCTGTGCCGGTGTTAGAGGTAAGGGCAGATGGGTATAACATCATTGCCATATGCTCAAACGCCGGAGAGATTGATATAGAAGCCGCCTCGCTCACGATTCATGCCGAGGCCGACAACATTGCATACGGTATGGACTCGCATTCCAACTTCAGCCTTATCACCAACTTAGTGGGGCTGGGCTTCGCCGACATCTATGTCAGTGCTGCGGAGGGTGCATACGGCATAGTTTCCGGCGGCACAACGGAAATAGACGGGTACCGTGCGAAGATAGAAACCCGAACCGATTATTCCAACCCAAACGGCGAAGTCACAACCGATACGAGCGATAATGCGATATGTATAAGCTCAACGGGAGCCACCACCGTTTCCGACTGTAGCTTGAGCCTTACAGCCGTTGCAGGTTCCGCCGCAGGCATAATCGGCGGCGGAACTATCACGCTGAGCAATATTTCAAGGTACAGCAACGCCTATGAATACCTTGTAAACGCCACGGGTTCAATCGTGATGGGCATAAAGGCTACAAGCGGCAGCATCGCCCTGTCCGACTGCTCAAAGCTGAAGCTGATGCTGACCTCCTATTCCAACAGCGGTTCGATAGGTATGCAGGCCGATAGGGAGCATATTACGATTACCAACTGCCCCACCGTGGACGACACGTACGGCTTGACCTTCACGGTCAATGCGAACGGGGAGTTTTACTGCATCCAAAGCGGCTCGCTGTATTCAAACGGAGACATCAGGTATGGGGAGTGCAACACGACCTTAGACTCGGCAACCATAGGCGCAACGCTCAACATCCAAAGCGGCAGCATGTTCTTATCGACGCTTACGACCTACATCTTGAACAACTCCTACGTCGAAGCCAACATAACCGGAAAGGGTGGAGGCGCTCTAAACACCGTTCAGGCCCGTGAGTCCTTTATAATGACCGATTCAAACCTTTACAGCAACATTACAGCCGAAACCTCGGACAATGAAATCCTGCCTGTTCGCGCATGGGCGAGAGTGGAGATAAGCAACAGCGTAACCACCGAGCGCAGGGGAATAGAATCGATTGTTTCGGCGCCCGGGGTTACCAATAACGGAAATCCGTGCATCCTCGGCGTTTACGTTACCCTTTCGGGCAACCTATGGGTCTATTCCGAGGTTAAAAACGGAGCAAGGCTGTGCGGAGTAGGAGCCACACACACCGCTATGGTCGCCCTTACCGACTCCGGAGAACTGAAATCCCGCACATGCAACCGCGAGAATCCTCCGTTGGCAGCATCTCACAATCTCGTCCTCGAGGACTGTTATGTCATCGTGCCCGAAGGCGGTAGAGCAATGGTGTATTGGGGTGTTCCTTTAGTCGTAGATGCAGACGGGCTCCCGGTCAACTATGTGGAGATTTCGGCAAAGCAGCCCGAAACCCC
>JAUNBP010000016.1 GCA_030526995.1 Clostridia bacterium | reverse complement strand
CAACCCCCATTTTCGCTCTCGCTCAATAGGGGTTGTTTGACAGGCTGATATTTGCCTTGCAAATATTTCATGGCGAAGCCATTTCACTTGCCCGACAGGGCAAATTTCATTGGAGCAAGCCCTGCTTGCTCCATTACTGTTTGGCAAAGAATGCGTTATAGTCCTCTTGCGGGATTCTTACGGCAACACCCTTGCCCCAAAATGCCACATCGTCGAAGGCGAGCAACTTGGATTTTTGCCCATAGGTAAAGTTCTCGATTGCATTGGCACCGAGTGCCTTCGCCTGTGAAGAGAGGGCGGCCTTGACGTCGCGCAGCGATTTTAGCTGTGCGCCGAACACAAAGCTCAAGTCACACTTCACCTCGCCGAGGAAGGACGAGTTTGCAAGTTTCCCTTCGGATATGACCAAGTCATCATACGTTGTTGTGTATGCCATCAGACATCCCTTTCCAAAACCATAATCAACTCATTTCGACTGCCGAACGCACCGGGAAAATCCGCAGAGGTAACGGCTATAAGCCTCCAGCCCTGTTCCGCAAAGGAATTTAAGGCTGCCTGCAAAGACGCAGGATCAAATTTGCTCGAAAACCACTTGTCCTTTTGAGAAATAACTTTATACTCTTTCATGCTCCAACCCTCCTATCATTATTTTCAACTTAAATTATACACGACATCATACTTTCTGTCAAGAAGATTTTAATTATGTAGCTTAGCGTTTAAGCAAGCATCTTTAATGAAATATTTCGCTTACGCTCAATATGAAATACATAGCTATGCTTGGCATGAAATATTGCTACGCAATGTGAAATACCTCGCTTGCGCTCGGCGTGAAATATTTCGCTGCGCTCAATATGATACAGAAGTTATCCATATGTGCCGCAGCACATTTCACATTTGCGAAGCAAATATTTCATGGCGAAGCCATTTCACTTGCCCGCAGGGCAAATTTCATTGCACCAAAAGTAAAAGCCGCACAGGCGGCTTTTACTTTTGGTGCGATTGGCGGGATTTGAACCCGCAAGGTTTCCCCGACGGATTTTAAGTCCGTTGTGTATGCCGTTCCACCACAATCGCAGTTATGGGCGAGCATTTTACGATGCGCCTATATTTTATCATGCAATTTTCGTTTGTCAATCTCACATTTGCAAAATTGCTCCGGCAACGCCGCCTATGAGGATGTAGACGAGGGGATGGAGCTTTTTGAACGGCTTTAGCTGCATGGAAACGAGCATGACGGCAAAGATTATCAGGGCGGGGATATGGATTTGCAGGGCGAACGGGCTCAAATCGAGCTCAAAGAAGGTTGCAACCTTGAACACCGAGTAGCCTGCAGCCGCAATCAGCCCTATCGCAACCGGTCGAAGCCCTCTGAACAGGTGCCCCACCACCTTGGAGTTTGCCCATTTGCCGAGCGCCTTTGCAATCAGGATTATGGTTATCAGCGAGGGAAGCACGAGCGCAAGCGTAGCCGTTATCGCACCCAATACGCCCATGGCATAATAGCCCACATAGGTTGCGGCGTTCACGCCTATGGGCCCCGGGGTGGACTCGGCAATCGCTATGATGTTTGCAAGCTCCAACTCGCTCATCCAGCCGTGCTGCACCGACATCTGCCTTAGAAACGGAATAGTAGCCAAGCCCCCGCCTATCGAAAACAGCCCGGTCTTGAAAAATTCGTAGAATAGGAGCAGCAGCGTCATCATGGCCTTATCCTCCCCCACACGAGGGCTATTAAGACCGCCCCTAATACTATGAATATCGGGGACACGCCGCCAAACACCATGAGCGCAAAGGCGGCAACGCATAGAAGGGCTGAAAACCAGTCCTTTATCGAGCTGCGAACGAGCCTTATCACCGCCGAGAATATCAGTGCAGCGACCGCCACCCTAATCCCCGCAAAGATGTGGTTGACTATAGGATACTGCCACACCTGATTCAACAGCGTTGCAATCAGAACAATCAAAACCATGGGCACCGTAATTATGCCGAGCGTTGCAACTATAGCCCCGCCCACCTTTTTGAGCTTGTAGCCTATGAAGGTTGCGGTGTTTACGGCTATCACGCCCGGGGTGCATTGTGCCACCGAAAAGTAGTTCAAAAGCTCCTCCTCGCTCGTCCAGCCCCGCTTATCCACGAGTTCGCGAATCAAAAGCGGGAGCATGGAATACCCGCCGCCTATCATCAAAGAGCCAATCTTTACAAAGGTCAAGTACAGTTCAAACATATCAATATATCGGATAACCCGAAACCAGTCCCATAAGATATATTACAAAGCCCGCAAGCGAAACGAGGGTAAGCGGGATGTCCACCGCCTTCCTCCTTGTCAACAGAGCAAGCCCCAAGATAAGAGGGAAGCAGCAGGTCAGATACCGAGGCGCCGACAGGAGCCAGCTCACGCTCACCGCCATTAAAAAGTATGCCCCGAAATACGCCACATATGACGCCCGCATCCGCTTACAGCTCAAAAGCAGCACCGAAACCGAGGCAAAGATATAGACGAGGTTTGGAATCCACGTTCCCAAAACGGTGGAGGTAGTCCCGCTCACAATCCCGCCTATGAGGTAGTCGGTCTGATAGCCCGCCGTTTGGAAAAACCAAGAGAAGGTCTGATACCAGTTCTCCTTTTGATACACCAAAAACTGAAACCAGTTGCCCCAAAGCAGGTAGTTTTGGAGCAGGTATATGCCCACAAACAGCGGCACGATAAGGATGGAGCAGCCCGTAAGGGCGGTCTTTAGGTAGTAGTGCTTTTCATGTATCTTAGGGTCGATGCGTGCATCCGAGAGCATCTTGGCATACTCCATAATCAGCGGCACGAGCAGGGTTACTCCGATTAGCCTCGTGTAGCAGGCAAACCCCGCCGCAAGCGCAGCCAAGGGAAACCTCCGCTTTCGCATAAAGTACAGCGAGGTGACCGACAGCGCAAAGAACAGGCTGTCGCTCATGTTGGCATACAAGAGGCAGGCGGCGGGCAGGATGCAAAAATACTTTACCGCCCTTCGAGCCGTCTTTCGGTCAAAGTCTATCTTGACAAGGAGATAGAGCATGAGGCAGCCCATAATCGCCGCAATGTGGTTTACAAAAAAGCCCGCCCTCACATAGTTGCCCGAAAAGGCGGCGGCTATCTTTGTAAGATAGGAATACAGCGGCAAAAACACGAGCGTTAGGTTCGCCCCGTTTGCGGTGCTTGTGACATAGCCATGCTCGGCTATCGCCATGTAGTGCCTTGCATCCAATTGCGAACCGAACATCCGCTGTGCCGAGAAGAAGGTGCAGGCGTAGCCGTTTTGCCTGTAGTAGATGTAGTAGCAAAGGATAATCATCAGCACCCTAAAGACGAATATCGCAGTCAGGAGCACGAGAATCTCGCGGACACCACTTCTGCGGTTGGACCTTAAGCCCTCCCTGCCCACGACGGAGACGGGGCTTTCGGGGACAAAGAAGCTCATGCACTGCGCAATAAATTTCACGTACAGGACGGAAACGAGCGCAAGCAGCAGGGTTCCTGCAAAGACGGATTCGAGGTATATCGGGGTTTTGGTAAAAAGCCAGACACAATAAAAGACCGGCAATACCGATAAGGGTATTGCGGTCAAAAGTATTTGCAATAGGTTCCTTTTACGCACGCCCATACTTTCTGTAAGCCCTCGGTTTTCCGAGAATCTCACTTAAAACGACGGCACGGGCGGCCTCGTTGAGGTCGATATGCAGCGTCACATCCCCGCCCTTAGCTGTGGCAGGCTGCGGGGTCTCAACGGCAATCTTCCTTGGCGGCGGGCAATCCTTTTGGATGCCGGTAAGGCTCGTTTCCATGTGCGCATGTCCGCTTTCCCTCGAAGGGGTAACCGTGTGGCTTATGGGACTGCGCTCCCTTGGCGGGGTCTGCGTTTGCGGCCTGGAGACGGGCTTTGGAGGCAGGGTCATTTCAAAATCCGTTGCAGGATTGCGCCGCTGCTGTTGCCTTGCATTTTTCTTCGCAGCGGATGAAGCCGAGGTAACGGCTATCATCAGCACCACGAATATGAGGGCTCCGAAAAACTCCATTTGCTATCAGCCTTTCTTCTCCGGTCCGTCCTTGCCTGCCTTGCTTATTGCGTTGCGCATTTCGGTGTCCGAAATGATGTTTTGCATGTTGTAGTAGTCCATAACGCCGAGCCTGCCCTCGCGGAATGCTGCGGCAAGCGCCCTCGGGACCTCGGCTTCCGCCTCGATAACCCTTGCTCTCATGCCCTGAACCTCCGCAATGTTCTCCTGCTCCTGCGCAACCGCCATAGCTCTGCGCTCCTCCGCCTTGGCCTGCGCAATGCGCTTGTCGGCCTCCGCCTGATCTATCTGGAGCTGGGCGCCGACGTTTCTGCCAACGTCGATGTCCGCTATGTCTATCGAAAGAATCTCAAATGCGGTACCCGCATCCAAGCCCTTGTTGAGAACCGTCTGCGAGATGGAATCGGGGTTCTCCAAGACCGCCTTGTGGCTGAGTGCCGAACCTACAGTGGTTACGATGCCCTCACCGACACGGGCGATTATCGTCTCCTCGCCTGCGCCGCCTACCAAGCGGTCGATGTTTGCGCGAACCGTAACCTTGGCCTTTGCCCTAAGCTCAATGCCGTCCATGGCGACCGCCGCAATAACCGGGGTCTCTATAACCTTGGGGTTGACGCTCATCTGCACGGCGTTCAAAACGTCCCTGCCTGCGAGGTCGATAGCACAGGACTGCTCAAAGTCCAAGGGAATGCCCGCACGCTGCGCCGCAATCAGGGCGTTGATAACCCTGTCCACGTTGCCGCCTGCAAGGTAGTGCGCCTCGAGCTTGTTAATAGAAACGTTGAGGCCTGCCTTCGTTGCCTTGATTAGAGGGTTGACTATCCTTGCGGGGACGACCTTTCTAATCCTCATACCTACGAGCTGGAAGATGCCGACCTTGACGCTCGACGCCCTCGCCGCAATCCACAGCCTCAGCGGGATAAAGCTGAAGAAGATTGCAAGAAAGATGATGACTACGGCGATAATTCCGATGGTCAGAATGATGGTGCTGGTGTCATCCAGTAAAATGTTCATGATGTTCCTCCTTTTATGAATTTATAAAGTACAGTACCAGATAGATAAATGCAATCATAAGGGGAACGCCGATAACCAGTGCAATCCAATTCTTTCGCACCTGTTTGGGCTCCGCTTCGATTGGCTCCGAGGGCGGCGGGTCTATGATGCCGCATTTCGGACAGACGTCTGTGGAGTACAGTACCCCACACTTTTTGCAGTATTTCATCTGACTATTATGTGCAGACTCTCCACTGCCACAACCGTGATTCTTTGGTCTTTTGGGATGAACTCGCCGTTGGTTTGAACGTTTATACGCTCATTGTCTATCAGGGCGATGCCCGCAGGGCGAAGCGGGGTTATTGCCACGCCCTCCTTGCCGATAAGCTCGACAAAACGCTGTTCGTGCAGGTTTGTGGACTGCCCGTCAATGTTCTCTGCAAGCACGATTTTTGAGCGGGACAGCTTGCCTTTTTGGAACGAATGGATGAACCAAATCAAAAGTCCCACCATAACCAAGAGCAGCACAACCGTAGTCCAAAGGGCTGCCGTGGGGCTGCTGTTTCCTGCAAAGAGCATAACTATTGTTGCGGCAAAGCACGCAAAGCCCAAGCAACCGCTTATGCCAAAGCCCGGGGTGAACATCTCGGCGATGAACAGCGCTATGCCAAAGGCTATGCAGATTATGCAGGGAATCCACAGGGTTCCGAAAATTGCTTCCAAATTAATTCCACCTCCTTTTACAACTACAGTATAGCACATTAAAGCCCAAATAGGAATGTTTTTTTGTCCTTTTCTTTTGCCGCCTTATCTGTTAAAATGTCCCTATGGTTACACTGCTTGCAAAAATCTTTATTAGAAAGTCCATGGGGGCGGACTCGGACGCCGTCCGAAAGGCTTATGGGCTCTTGTGCGGGGCGCTCGGCATTGCGATAAACCTCGTCCTTTTCGCCGCCAAGATAGTGGCGGGAACCCTGAGCTGTTCCATTGCCATAACCGCCGATGCCTTCAACAACCTCTCCGATGCGGGCTCATCGGTTATCACGCTGTTCGGCTTTATAATATCGCAGCGGAAGGCGGACTCCGACCATCCCTTCGGTCACGGCAGGGTGGAGTACATCTGCGGCTTTATAGTCTCGCTTTTGATACTCTTGATGGGCGTGGAGCTTTTGAAGTCCTCCATAGAGCGCATAATAACGCCCGAACCGGTCTCAACGCTGCCGGTGGTGTTTGTAATCCTCGGCATATCGATAGCGGCAAAGCTGTACATGTGGTTCTACAACCTTCGAATAGGCAAAAAGATTAATTCGCCCTCGATGAAGGCCACAGCCATCGACAGCCTCTCCGATATGCTCTCCACCGCCGTCGTCTTAGCGGCATCGCTGATTCAGCTCTTCTTTAAGATAAACGTTGACGCCTACTGCGGGGTTTTGGTCTCGCTGTTCATATTCTACGCCGGCATACGTTCGGCAAAGGAGACGGTTTCCCCGCTTTTGGGCAAGCCCACCACAAAGGAGTTTGCAGAGGAGATAACCTCGCTCGTCCTCTCCCATGAGGGCATTTGCGGCGTTCACGATTTAATAGTCCACGACTACGGCCCAAACCGCTTTGTGATAAGCCTACATGCGGAGGTGCCCGCCCATGCGGACATATTGCAAATGCACGATCTCATCGACAACATAGAGCGGGAGCTGGCAAAAAAATACAACTGCATGGCTACCATACACATGGACCCTATCGAAACCTCCGACGAGGTTACCAACAGGCTCAAGGACGACACCGTTTTAACGGTGGCTGCCATAGACCCAAGGCTGAGCCTGCACGATTTTAGGGTCGTGAGCGGGCCCACGCACACCAACCTGATATTCGACGTCGTGGTTCCGCATAAGTTTGCGCTCTCGGATAAAGAATTAAGGGAGAGGATAGCCGAGGGCGTTTCAAAGCAAAATCCCAACTGTTACACGGTGATAAACATAGAAAGGTCGTTCATCCAATGATTACTCAGATTTACTCGATTCAAACCCCCGAGGAGGCACAGCTGTGCATAGACTGCGGCGTGGACAGCATAGGAATTGCTGCAGGCGTGGGCACGGCTGCAATCCCCGCCGCAATCCCGTTTGAGCGGGGGCGAAAGATTTTCTCGCTGATAGGCGATAGGGCTCAAAAGGTTGCGCTCACGGTTGCCGACAACGAGGAGGACATCTATCCCGTTCTCGACGAGCTTGCCCCCGACGTGCTGCACATCTGCGGCAACCGCTTCTTTGCAAGTGCGGACTTTGCAAGGCGGCTGCGGGAGCGCTACCCCCTTGTAAAGCTGTTGCAGGCCATAGCCGTAACGGGCTCAAAGGCGGTGGAGGAGGCGGTGCATTTTTCGGAGTTTTGCGACTTTTTGATTCTTGACTCCGTAAAGGCGGGCATCGACGGCATAGGCGCTGCGGGGCTTACTCACGATTGGAGCATATCTAAAAGGATAGTGGAGGCGTTAGAGGGCAGCCCCTGCAAGGTGATACTTGCGGGCGGCTTAGGCCCCGACAACGTTTCGGAGGCGATAAGGAAGGTCAGACCCTACGGCGTGGACTCGTTTACCAAGACCTCCAAGGACGGACGCAAGGACGGGGCACTCATCGCTGCCTTTGTAAAAAACGCCCAAGCCGCCGCAAAGGAGCTTTCGCTATGAAACCGATATTCTGCTTTGGGGACATCTGCCCCGACATAATCATTCCCTACGGGGCGGCGAGATATCCAAGCCCCGACAAGGCGTTAAACCCTGCAGACCTCGAGGTTACCGCCATGTGCGGGGGCAGCGTTGCCAACACCGCCGTAGGCATTGCAAGGCAGGGCTTCTCGGTGTACTTTTGCGGAACCGCAGGCTGCGACGGCTTTGGCAGGATGCTAAAGGCCGACCTTGAAAGAGAGGGCGTGGACACCCGATACATGGAGCTTTCAGCCTCCACCTCCACGGTGCTCGTGCTGATTGTGCTCGACGAAAACGGCGAGAGAACCACCTTTGCCTACCCAAAAGCAAAGGCGAGCCAGCACCAAATAACCGCTGCACAGATTCCAAAGGAGATAGAAAAACATATCTCATGGTTCCACTCCACGGGCATGACGCTCAGGGAAAACCCCGCAGCCGAGCTTCAGCTTGAGCTTATGAAACGCTGCTTTTCTGCGGGCATTCCAACATCCTTCGACGTCAATACGAGGGTGGAGGCCTTGGGCGACCCCTTGTTTTTTGAAAATCTCAAAAAGGCGCTGCCCTATTGCAACTATCTTTTGGGCTCGGCGGACGGCGAGCTTGCGGCGATAAGCGGCATAGACGACCCCGATAGGGCTGCAAGGCAGCTTTCAAGCTGTGGCAGGGTGGTGGTTGCGAGGCACGGCGAAAAGGGGGCCACGGCCTATAAGGACGGCGAGGTGTTTACGGCTCCCTCCTTCAAGGTCGAGGTTTTGGATACCGTGGGTGCGGGCGACGCCTATAATGCAGGCTTCATCTGTGCAATTTTAAGCGGGCTTTCGATAGAGGACGCCAACAGGTGGGCGGTGGCTACGGGTGCCTATTCGGTTACGAGGCGGGGCGGGCACGGCGCACCCACGAGGGCGCAGCTTCAAGAATTTTTGAACGGCTGAATTTTATATATTTGATAAGCTCATTGACTACTTCCGCTTCAAACCATATAATTGGAGTAGAAATTTGACGGAGGTGGAATATGGAACCAATTAAAGTTGCTGTCTGGGGCTTTGGAGCTATGGGCAGCGGTATTGCGCGGGTACTGCTCACAAAGAAGGGCGTTGAGATTACGGGCGTGTGCGACCTGCATCCCGACAGGGTGGGGCGCAGTATGCTGGAGGTTTTAGACATCGGCGGGCCGTTCGATGTGATAATCTCGGACAGCATCGAAGAGGCGCTTGAGCCCAAGCCCGACGTCTGCATCCTTGCAACCGATTCGTTTACCCACAAGGCGTTTCCCAAGATTAAACTGCTCGTTGAAAAGAAGATTAACGTCATCTGCACCGCAGAGGAGATGAGCTATCCCAAGGCGCAGTCGCCCGAGCTTGCAGCCGAGATAGACAGGCTTGCAAAGAAGAACGGCGTCTCGGTTTTGGGCACGGGCATCAACCCGGGGCTTATGATGGACTTGCTTGCAATCTGCCTTTCGGGCTGCATGGCCGAGGTCACCCATGTGATGTGCAAGCGGGTAAATTCGCTGTCCCCGTTCGGGCCTGCCGTAATGGAGGAGCAGGGCGTGGGGCTTTCGGTAGAGGCTTTTGAAAAGGGCTGCAAGGACGGAACCTTGGCGGGGCACGTGGGCTTTTCCGAATCGGTAAACATGATAGCAGATGCCTTAGGCTTTAAGCTCAGCGACTTTAAGCAGCAGATGAAACCCATAGTAACCACGATAGACCGTAAGGCTCCGCACGGCTTTGCAAAGGCAAACGACGTGGCGGGCGTCAACATGACGGGTCAGGGCTATGTTGGCGGCGAGGTCTTGATAGATATGATACACCCGCAGCAGATAGAGCCCGAGGCGGAAGGAACCTACACGGGCGATTACATAGAGTTGAAGGGCACCCCCGAAGTCAATATGCAGATAAAGCCCGAGGTGGACGGAGGAATCGGAACGATAGCCATGTGCGTCAACATGATACCCCACGTCATAAATGCCAAGGCGGGGCTCAGAACCATGATAGATCTCCCCGTGCCGAGGGCAATCATGGGCGATATGCGAAACTTAATCGAGAGGTAGAGGCATGATAAAAAAAGGCGATTGGGTGCAGGTTGAGACCGTTGTGCTTTCCCCCGAAAAAAGGACCGCCAACATCCCCGACGACACCAAGCACGTCCCCCTAAAGATGTGGGTAAAGGGACGGCTTCAAAATGAGAGCGCAGAATTGGGCGATGAGGTAAGCGTAATAACCCGCACAAACAGGCTCGTTTCGGGAACGCTTTGCGCCGTCAACCCCTCGTATTCCCATTCGTTCGGAGACTTCATTCCCGAATTGCAGCAGGTGGACGACATGGTAAAGAGTATCGTGTTCGGAGGTGAGAAGGATGAGGGATAGAAGCTACAATGCGGTCATGGCAAGAAAAAACGAGATAATGAAGGCAGCCATAGGCTTGGACTACGGCAGCTTTGAAAGCGGCTCCATTGCCTTCGATTACGAGGGCATGATGGCGGCAACGGGCTACACGCTCGAGACCGTGCAGGATATTCAAAGGGAGTTTGGCATAGGCAACAGCCCGCTGATTGAGCTTAAAAACATCACCGCCCTCGCCCGCAGCATAGCGCCTAAAAACAAGGGCGCAAGAATCTTTGTAAAGGACGAGGCGGCAAACCTTTCGGGCAGCTTCAAGGTCAGAAGGGCTGCAACCTCTGTTTACCACGCCAAGCGCATGGGCTACAAGGGCGTCGTCACCGCAACGAGCGGCAACTACGGGGCGGCGGTAGCGGCCTGCGCTGCCAAGGCGGGCTTAAAGTGCATAGTCGTGCAGGAGTGCTTTGACAGCAGGGGCATAGGCCAGCCCGAGATAATCGAAAAGGCGAGAAAGTGCGAGGCCTTGGGCGCCGAGGTGGTTCAACTCACCGTGGGGCCCGAGCTTTTCTACGTGTTTTTGCTGCTCTTGGAGGACACGGGCTACTTCAACGCCTCGCTGTACACCCCCTTTGCAATTGCGGGCATAGAGACCCTCGGCGCAGAGATTGCAAGGCAGTTTGACGAGCAGGTGGGCAGGGCACCCGATGTAGTCGTCTGCACCAATGCAGGCGGCGGCAACCTCACGGGAACCGCAAGGGGCCTTAAAAAGGCGGGATGCAAGGCTTCGGTAATCGCAGCCTCGGTAAACCTCAAAGGGCTGCACATGGCGTCGGATACGCAGTTCAACCTAAAATCCTTCACGACGGGGCACACGGGCTTTGGTATGCCGTTTTCAACCTTCCCCGACCGCAGCGACGTGCCCAAGAGTGCGGCGCGTCCTTTAAGATACATGGACGATTACGTAACCGTAAATCAGGGCGAGGTCTTTTTCATCACCGAGGCACTCGCTGTTTTGGAGGGCATGGAAAAGGGGCCCGCCGGCAACACCTCGCTTGCGGCGGCGTTCTCGCTTGCACAGGATATGAACGAGGACGAGTGCATCGTAGTACAGGAGACCGAGTACACGGGTGCGGGCAAGCACATAAACGCCCAGCTTTCGTTTGCAAGGAACAACGGCATAGACATAAGATTCGGGGATCCCAGTGAGGAGGTTGCAGGCAAGAGCATAATCCTGCCCCGCCATCCCTCCCTGATTTGCGCAAGGCACGCCGATATGGAGCATCTTAGGGCTTCGCTGATACACAACGCCCTAAAGCTCATAGACGGAGAGCCCACGGCGGAGGATATTAAATTCTTAGCCGAGGAGACCAAGACCGATATAGAATTTGTAAAGGAGCATTTGAAATGAAGCGTAACGACGATTACAACGAACGAAGCGCCCACCTAAAAAACCTTACCGACGAGGAATTGAAGGAGCGCTTTTGGGCCTTGACCGAACAGCTCATAGACCCGCTTTTGAAGCTCGGCTACGAGAACACCAGCCCCGCCATAGAGCGGTCGGTGCTTCTGCGCATGGGCTTTTCCTCGCTCGAGGCCAAGGACATAGTGAGCGGCTGCTTGGAACACGACCTTTTGGGCCACGGCGCAGGCAACGTCGTCTACCGCTATGCCAAGTCGCTCGCCCTGCCCGTACAGGAGGCGGGCAGAAGGCTGCTTGCCAATGCCGATTGGGCTGCGGCAAAAAATCTTTTTAAGGGGGTTGAGGAGTGATGTACGAACTCGATAAGAACGCAAGGATAGACGTTGCGGCGATTTTGCAGGATCTTGAGCATTACCGCCCGAGAAGGCGGGGCTGGACGTGGCGGGAGCCCGTCAAGGAGCTAAAGATGGGTCAGTTCACCTATCACGATTGCTCAAAGCCGCTCTTAGACAGCGTGGGCCTGCCTCCCGCACATTATTTTGACGACATCGACCCGCAGCCGCTGCCGGTTATCACAACCGAGATAGCCTCGGGCAGGTTCGAGGACGACATCCGCCGTATGCGCATGGCGGCGCATCACGGAGCGGACCACATCATGGTCATAAGAACTGCAGGCCAGTCCCATTACGACGGGCTTATAGAGGGCTCGCCGCAGGGCATAGGCGGGGTTCCCGTAACGAGAAAGCAGGTTCGAGCCCAAAGAAAGGCGCTCGATATGATAGAGGACGAGGTTGGAAGGCCCATAAACTACCACTCCTACGTCAGCGGAGTTGCGGGGCCGGACATTGCGGTAATGTTTGCCGAGGAGGGCGTAAACGGCGCCCACCAAGACCCGCAGTACAACGTGATATACCGCAACATCAACATGGTTCGCTCGTTCGTCGATGCCTGTGAGTCCAAGCGCATAATGAGCTGGGCAAACATGGCACAGATAGACGGGGCGCACAACGCCAACGCCACGGCAAGGGACGCATGGAAGGTAATGCCGGAACTCATGGTGCAGCACGCAATAAACGCCCTGCTTTCCTACAAGGTCGGCATGAAAAAGGAGAACATCTGCCTGTCCACCGTGCCGCCCACGGCGACACCCGCACCCTGCGTTTACATGGACTTGCCCTATGCGGTGGCGCTTAGGGAGCTGTTTTCGGACTACCGTATGCGGGCACAGATGAACACGAAGTACATTCAGGCTTCAACACGAGAGGCTACCGTAACCCACGTGCTGAACATGCTCGTGTCCAAGCTCACAAGCGCCGACATTCAATCCACGATAACCCCCGACGAGGGCCGCAACGTGCCGTGGCACATCTACAACATAGAGGCGTGCGACACCGCAAAGCAGACGCTTGTGGGGCTGGACGGGCTTATGGAGATGGTAGAGCTTAAAAAGGACGGCTATCTTAAAGAGAAGGCGAGGGAGCTAAAGGAGCGTGCCGTGCTCTTCCTTGAAAACATGGTGGAATTGGGCGGCTACTTTGCCGCTGTTGAGGAGGGCTTTTTCGTAGATTCGGGAATGTTCCCCGAGCGCAACGGCGACGGCATAGTGAGAAAGGCGGACGGCGGCATTGGCGCAGGCACCGTGATAAGGCGTGAAAAGGATTACATGGCGCCCGTCACCGCACACTACGGCTACAATAACGTTGCACAGTACGATGAAGAGGCAGTTTCAGACCCGTCAAGGCTCATCGGCGGCTGCACCTTTGAAGTGCCGGACAAGATTCAATTCATAGACGAGTTAGACGAGACCGACAACGTCTACCTTCGCATGGAGGAGGTCAAGGACTTTAGCGGCCCCGAGGCAAAGAAGATAAGGCCCGAGATGGAATGGCTTGCCGACGGCACCGTAATGCTCACGCTGTTCTTCCCAACCGATGTTAGGCACGCCGAGGCCGCCGCCCTTGAAGTGGGCAGGCGCATGAACCTAATGGATTGCGAGGTCATAAACCGTGAGATTATGCACCGTGCCGAGGGCACGAGGATAGAGATGAAGGGCAAGGCGGACTTTGCAATAGACCTATCTTCGCTCGTGCTGCCCAAGGAGCCCGACCTGCTCTCCGACGATGTAATTCGCGCCGAGATAGAGCGCAAGCCCATGGTTGTGGTTGCGGGCACGATAGGACAGGACGAACACTCGGTTGGACTTCGTGAGATTATCGACATCAAGCACGGAGGAATAGAAAAGTACGGAATCACGGTTCACTACCTCGGAACCTCGGTGCCGCCGGAGAAGCTTGTAAATGCGGCGATAGAATTAAACGCCGATGCAATGCTTGCCTCCGCAATAATATCCCACGACGACATCCACTATAAAAACATCGCCCTCGTGGATTCGATAGCCCGTGAGATGGGAGTCAGAGACAGGCTCATGTTCGGTGCGGGCGGCACGCAGGTCACCGACGAGGGCGCAAGGCAGGCGGGTGCGGATGCCGGCTTTGGCAGGGGCACGCACGGCAACCATGTTGCAACCTTCCTTGTAAAGGAGAGGTTGAGAAGGGAAGGCAAACCGCTTGACAGTTGATGCGCTCGTTGCGGAAATAGGTTCAACAACCACGGTAATAAACGCCTTTGACGGCTTAAACACGGACTGCCCCCGCTTCATAGCCCAGGGGCAGGCTCCGACCACCGTCTTGGACGGGGATGTGAGGGTTGGGCTGAAAAACGCCATAGAGGAGCTTAAAAAGGCGCTCAAAACCGATTCACTCGAATACGGAACCATGCTTGCAAGCGGCTCGGCTGCGGGCGGCCTTAAGATGAGCGTGCACGGGCTCATGCACGATATGACGGTTCGGGCGGCCAAGGCTGCTGCCCTCGGCGCAGGCGCAATTGTCGTAAACGCCACCTCGGGCAAGCTCACCGCTTACGATATCGAGGATATAATAAGGCTCAAGCCCAACCTCTTGATGATAGCGGGCGGCACGGACTTCGGTGAGCGTGAAACCGCCATCTACAACCTCAATTTGATAGCCCAAAGCGGAATAAAGACCCCCGTCATCTACTGCGGCAACGTTCAAAACCATGCCGCCGTGGAGGAGATCTGCAAAGGGCAGGGCATCCCGCTTTCGATAACCGAAAACGTCTACCCAAGGCTTGACTGTTTGAACATCGACCCCGTGCGCAAGCGGATTCACGAGATGTTTGAAAGGCACATAACCCAAGCTCCCGGCATGGAGCATATCCGTGAGATGGTGGACGGGCAGATCTTGCCCACCCCGGGCAGCGTAATGCTTGCAACCGAGCTTTTGTACGAGGAGATAGGCGATCTCTGCACGGTGGACATAGGAGGTGCCACCACCGACGTTCACAGCGTTACCATGGGCTCCCCCGAGATAGCCCAACTTATGACCGCCCCCGAGCCCATGGCAAAGCGCACGGTCGAGGGCGACTTGGGGCTGTTTGTAAATGCCGACAATGTGGCAAACCTTATCGGATTGGAGCGGTTTGAGCGAGAAACGGGGCTTGCCTACGCTCACCCCCCTGCAATTCCCGTTGAGGATGCGGATATAAAAACCGCCGAACGGCTCTGCGTCGAGGCAGGAGTCACCGCCGTTAAGCGGCACTGCGGGCAACTTCGCCACCTCTACACGCCGCAGGGCAGAAGGACGATAGCCGAGGGCAAGGACTTATCGCTTGTAAAATACCTCATCGGAACCGGCGGGGCGTTGACAAGGCTGAAAAACCGAGAAGCCCTGCTTAGAAAAATTGCCGACTGCAACGAAAACCGCATGATGCTCTTCCCCAAGGAGGGGGAGCTTGAGCTTTTATTCGATAACGACTACATCATGGCGTCGGCGGGCGTTTTGAAAAAGACCTTCCCCGAGGCTGCAAAAAAACTCTTGCTTAGGAGCCTAAACCTATGAAATACCCCGCTCTTTTGATTGATGAAAACAAGCTCAGGCACAATGTGGACTTTCTTGCAAAGAGTTGTCACGACTGCGGCGTCTCTTGCGATATAGTGACAAAGGTCACCTGCGCCCATCCCTTGGTGGTTTCTATAATCGAAAACTCCCTTGCGGACGGCTTTGCGGACTCGAGGATTGAAAACCTTGAGAGCATTAAAACTAAAAAGCGCAAGCTGCTGCTTAGAATCTCTGCGCTCTCCGAGGCGGAAAGGGTGGTTGCTGTGGCGGATGCAAGCCTTCAAAGCGAGCTGTCGGTAATTGCCGAGCTTGAAAAGAGGGCAGGGGGGCAGGGGCGGATTCACGGCGTCATTTTGATGATAGACCTCGGAGACCTTCGAGAGGGGCTCTTCTTTGAAAACCGAGAGGGCATATTAAAGACCGCCCGCTTCATTGCAAAGAGCGATAATCTGATGCTCTTGGGGCTTGGAACCAACCTCACCTGCTTTGGAGCCATCCTGCCCGACGAGAAAAATTTGGGCGTTCTATGCGAACTTGCCTCGTGGCTTGAGCGGGAACTTGATATTGAAATTCCGCTTATCTCGGGCGGCAACTCGTCCTCGCTTTCGATGTTGTTTGAGGGAAGGCTGCCTAAGAGAATAAACCACCTTCGAATCGGGGAGGCGGCGATGCTTGGTCAAGACACCGCAAGCTGCAAAAAGATTCCCGAACTGTACGATGACGCCTTTGTTTTGGCTGCCGAGATAGTGGAAGTTCAAAAAAAGCCCGCAAAGCCCATAGGCACGGCATACAAAAATGCCTTTGGCGAGAGCGTGGAGTTTTCGGGGGAGGGCGAACAGACCCGTGCCATCCTTGCCGTTGGCAGGCAGGATGTAGTAATCTCGGGGCTTACTCCCTTAAACGAGGGCGTAAGCGTGCTTGGCGGAAGCTCGGATCATCTTATAGTTTCGTTGGAAAACGGGGGTTACAGGGTCGGGGACATTCTGAAATTCAAGCTGAATTACGGCGCATTGCTCGCCGCCTCCACCTCGAAATATGTGTACAAATAAACCCTATACAATCGAATTTATGCCGCTTGCGGAGTCCACGAACACGCTTTTGAAGCAGCGGGCGGCAGAGGGCGAAAAGGCGGGCAGGGTCATAGTTGCCCACAAACAGAGTGCAGGCAGGGGCAGAAAGGGCAGGAGCTTTCACTCCGAGGGCGGGGTGGGCATATATATGAGCATCCTCTTGCGCCCCGATTTTTCGCTTGAAAGGACGGCACTTTTAACCTGCCTTGCAGCCGTTGCAACCGCAAGGGCGATAGAGCCACATTCCAAGGCTCCCATAGGCATTAAGTGGGTCAACGACCTCTATATCGAGGAAAAGAAGGTCTGCGGCATCCTTACAGAGAGCGCAGCAAGCGGCGATAAACCGCTCTACACAGTCGTAGGCATAGGCGTAAACCTCTATATGCCCGAGGGTGGCTTTCCTAAGCAGATAAGGGAGATTGCAACCGCCCTTTTCTATAAAGAGGAGGACGCAAGGCGAGAATACGAGGGCATAATCACTAAAATCTTGGACGAGTTTTTTAAGCTCTATTCGGAGTTTGAAACCCTTTCTTTTGTAGAAGAATACAAACGCCGTTCGATACTGAACGGCAAGAGGGTCTTTGTGGAGGGACGGGCGTGCACGGTCTTGGGGATAGACGACGACTGCCGCCTTTTGGTGCAATACGGGGACGGCAAGAGGGCTGCCATAGGCTTTGGCGAGGCCGTGACTAAAGCCCCCTGACCTCGCAAACGCCAATTTTGGCTCTTACTGCCTCCGCCGTCTCCAAAACATAGGAGGGCAGATGCGGCGCAGGGTCGCTGTTATCCCGTATGCGATACTGCTGCAAATAGAATTTTTCGGCGCCGTCTATCATTTCAACGGCGCTTAAAACGTCCTCCTTGGAAAGCTCGGGCGCAAAGGTCGTTCTAAACTCATGCGGGAGGTTTAGGTTTTTCAGATAAAAGATGCTGCGCCTTATCGCATCCATATCGCAGCGCACCTGCGTTACGGCGTCGTACCTGTCCGCAGGCGCCTTTAGATCCATAGCCACATAGTCTATGAGCTTTTCGGTTATCAGCTTTTTTATAAGCTCGGGCTTGGTGCCGTTGGTGTCTAACTTTACAAGGTAGCCCATAGCTTTGACCTCTCGGATAAACTCCGTGAGGTTTTGTTGCAGTGTAGGCTCCCCGCCCGAAATTACAACCGCCTCGATAAGCCCCTGCCGCTTTTTTAAGTAGTCGAAAACATAGCCCTCGTCTATCAAAGGCGTGCCCTGCTTCAATATGTGCGCATTGTGGCAGTAGGTGCAGTTGAAGTTGCAGTAGGGCGTGAATATCACGGTACAGGGTTTTTTGGGATAATCCACCATACTGAGTTTTTGAAAACCTGCGATAAGCATAGCATACTCCTTATACGAAATTAAGGGCGGGCAAGCGCCCGCCCCGAAGTCTTGTGATTATTGCTGTACTACGAACTTCTTGCGAAGCATGTACTCCTCTTTCTTGCCGGGGTTGTAGTTCTGAACCGGACGCAGGTAGCCTACCACCCTACTCCATACCTCGGTGTCCCTGCCGCACTCGGGGCAGGTGAACTGCTCGCCGTTGAGATAGCCGTGGTCGTGGCATATCGAGAAGGTCGGCGTGAGCGAAACGTAGGGCATCTTGTACTTGGAGAAGATGGTGCGAATCAAGTTCTTGCAGGTCTCGATGTCGTCGAGCTTCTCGCCGATGTAGAGATGCTGCACGGTGCCGCCGGTGTAGAGCGACTGAAGCTCATCCTGCAAGTCCATGCACTCGAAGATGTCATCGGTGTAGGTCACGGGGAGCTGGGTGCTGTTGGTGTACTGCGGCTCCTTGACGCCCGACTGAATGATGCCCGGGAAGCGCTGTGCATCGAGCCTTGCAAGGCGGTAGCTCGTGCCCTCGGCGGGGGTTGCTTCGAGGTTGTAGCTATGTCCCGTCTCCTCTTGGAACTCTATCATAAGCTGCCTTAGGTAGTTCATGACCTCCAGCGAGAACTCCAAGCCCTCCTTGCTTCCGATGTCCTTGCCCAAGAAGTTTAGGCAGCACTCGTTCATGCCCACCAAGCCAATCGTGTTAAAGTGGTTAGTCCAGTATTCACCGGTGCGCTCCTTGATGTTTCTAAGGTAGAACTGCGAGTAGGGGTACAGCCCTTCGGCGGTCTGCCGCTCGATTATCTTGCGCTTGATTTCCAAGGAAACCTTGCCCAAGGTCGCAATCCTCTTGAGCCTGTCGTAGAACTCCTCCTTGCTCTTTGCAAGGTAGCCTATGCGGGGCAGGTTTATCGTGTACACGCCTATGGAGCCCGTCATCGGGTTTGAGCCGAACAGGCCGCCGCCGCGCTTTCTAAGCTCCCTCGTATCGAGGCGGAGCCTGCAGCACATCGAAACCGCATCCTCGGGGCTGAGGTCGGAGTTTACATAGTTTGCAAAGTAGGGAATGCCGTACTTGCAGGTTATCCTCATGATATCGTCGACTACGGGGCTGTTCCAGTCGAAGTCCTTGGTGATGTTTATCGTCGGAATCGGGAAGGTGAACACCCTGCCCTTGGCGTCGCCCTGAAGCATGACCGCACAGAAGGCACGGTTGAATATGTCCATCTGCTCTTGGAAGTCGCCGTAGGTCTTATCCATGTACTGCCCGCCGATTACGACCGGCTGATCCTTTAGGGTGCGGGGAACCTTGACGTCGAGCGTGATGTTGGAGAACGGGCACTGGAAGCCTACCCTCGTGGGCACGTTGATGTTGAACACGAACTCCTGAATGCACTGCTTGACCTGCTCATAGGTCATGTTATCGTAGTAGATGAACGGTGCGCAATAGGTGTCAAAGCTCGACCATGCCTGTGCGCCGGCGGTTTCGCCCTGCGTGGTGAAGGTGGAGTTGACTACCTGACCCAAGAAGGAGCGCATATGCTTTGCGGGCTTGGACTCAACCTTGCCCTCAACGCCGCCAAAGCCCTCCATAAGAAGTTGCCTAAGATCCCAGCCTGCGCAGTACGGCCCAAAGAAGCCGAGGTCGTGGATGTGGGCGTCGCCGCTCTCGTGTGCCTTGCGAACGTCCTCGGGGTAGATTTCATAGAGCCAGTACTTCTTGGTGAACGCCTCGCGAACGTAGTTGTTCAAGCCGTTAACGCTCTTTTGCATGTTGGCGTTTTCCTTGATGCCCCAGTCCTTGTCCTTTAGGTAGTCGCCGAACATATCGATGGTGGCGCCGATGAGCGCATTTATCTCACGGGTGCCCCTGCGCTTTTCGCGGTAGAGGATGTAGGCCTTGGCAGTCCTTGCGTGGCCCGCCTCAATCAAGACCTTCTCGACGATGTCCTGAATCGCCTCGATGTCGGGAATCTGATCGGTGTACCTCTCGTTGGCAATGCGAACTACCTCGTCGGTCAGCCCGTCGGCAATCGCCTCATTGGTTCCGTTGACGGCCTGAGCAGCCTTCCAAATGGCTATCCTTATCTTTTCTCTATCGAACGCCTCAATGCGTCCGTCGCGTTTTCTTATCTCTTTTAACATGAGCATCTCCTCCTGATTTTGTGGTGCATGGTCAGTATAACCGCAACAACATCTTGTGTCAACCGTCAATTTTGAATACAATATGTTGTGGATTTTGCTTTTATGCATCGCATAAATCCTGTGGATAAGTCTCGATTCGATGAGTAAGCCCCCAAATTGCGTAGCCCTCAAAAACGGATTATGCAGACTTGGCAAATCGTGAGTTTGCATTAAGTCTGCATGAGCCGAATAATCATAAAAATTGTTTATTTCTTGTTCATAATTGAAAGCCGCCCGACCACAACATCTTGTGGTTCGTTAACAAATTAGACACAACCTGTTGTGGTTGATGGTGTTTTTTTGTCACAATCAGGCAAAAAGAAGCAGCCGCCTTATTTCCGCGTTTGCATCAAGGTAGAGGCGGTTTTCATCGACGAATACAAGCTCCCCGTCCCTTACGGTACAGACGCCGTTTACAAAGACCAAGTCGCAGGGGCGGTTTATGCCCACGGTGCCCAACATGTTCTTTTCGTCGTTGTCGGCACAGAGCAGGGAGCAGTCGTTGCGCCTTAACATGAACATATCGGCGGCGCAGCCCTCCTTGAGTTGGCCAATGTCACCCCTTCCCAAGAGCCTTGCGCTGCCCCTTGTAGCCAGCTTCAAAAGCTCATAGCCCGAGGGCGCAGCTTCCTTATATATAAGCCGATGCAAAAGGTACGCTGTCCTTATCTCCGAAAGCATACTGCTGCCGTCGTTGCTCGCCGAGCCGTCGACGCCAAGACCTATGGGCACGTTCAATTTCAGCATTTCGGGAACTCTCGCAACCCCGCTTCCGAGCTTCATATTGGAGCTTGGGCAGTGGCACACGCCGGTTTGGGTGTCGCTTAAAAACTTTAGCTCCTCGGTTGTAAAGTGTATGCCGTGCGCATAGAACACGTCGCTGCCCACAAAGCCAATCGATTCCATGTAGGCAAGCGGCCGTTTGCCAAAGGTCTCAAGCGTAAAATTCTCCTCGTCCTTTGTTTCGCAGAGGTGGGTATGCAGCCGCACGCCGCAGTCCCTCGCAAGGAGGGCGCTCTGTCTTAAAAGCTCGGTGGATACCGAAAACGGAGAGCAGGGTGCAAGCAGCACCTGTTTCATCGAAAGCTCGCTGTTGTCGTGATACCGCTCTATCGCCTGTTGGCAGTCGGACAAAATCTCGTCCACGGTCTGAACCACCGAATCGGGGGGCAGCCCGCCGTCCTTTTTGGAGAGGTCCATGCTGCCCCTGCAGGCATGAAAGCGAATCTTCAGCGCAGCGGCAGCCTCGAACTGGGCACCGATGAGGTCGCCGCTGCCTTTGGGAAAGACGTAGTGGTGGTCCATGACCGTCGTACAGCCGTAGCGCATGAGCTCCGCCATCCCCGAAAGCGAGGAGAGCAGCACGGTGTCGGCGTTGAGGTTCTTCCAAATCTCGTAGAGCGCCTTTAGCCAGTCAAACAGCTCCAAGCCCTGAACCGCCGCAAGGTTCCTTGTAAAATACTGATAGAGGTGGTGGTGGGTGTTGACAAGCCCCGGGTAGGCTATCATATCGGAGCAGTCAAACGCCTCGTCGGGCGTTTCGTCCAAGTGTCCAATCTTAACAATCCTCCCGTTTTCAATCCATAAATCGACATTTTTCAACACCCTGTCGCCGTCGTCGCAGGTGATAAGGGTATCGATGTTTTTAAGCAGGGTTTTCATTTTGTACCTCCAAAAAGTTAGGGTCTATCCTTCTGTCCTTGAAATAAAACTCCCGATCCCGCTCGCCTATTTTGCGCAGGATGCGGCAGGGATTGCCCACAGCCACAACGTCGGACGGAATATCTCGGGTTACAACGCTTCCTGCGCCGATTACGGTGTTGCAGCCTATCCTAACCCCGGGCATAATCAAAGCACCTGCGCCTATCCAGCAATTTCTGCCTATGTAAACAGGCATGTTGTACTGATAGCCTTTCTCCCTAAGCTCGGGCAGGATGGGATGCCCCGCCGTTGCCACTACAACGTTGGGCGCAAACATCGTGCAGTCTCCGACATAGATGTGGGTGTCGTCTACAAGGGTTAGGTTGAAGTTGGCGTAGACATAGCTGCCAAAATGCACATGGGCGCAGCCGAAGTTGGAGCGAAGCGGCGGCTCTATGTAGCAGCCCTCGCCTATCTCGCAAAAGAGTTCCTTCATCATCGCCTCCCGTCTTTGCGTTTCGGAGGGCGGGATTAGGTTAAAGTCCCACAAAAGCTGAAGCCTTTGCCGCTGATAGAGAGTAACCTCCTCATCGTTGGGCAGATACAGTTCGCCCGTGTGCAACTTATCCCATTCGCTCATTCTCATCCTCCGAATCCTCGATATTAAAATGCTTTTTCAAAAACGCCAGCCTGCGGTTTATCGAATCGGTGACTATCTCCCCGCCCAAAACTGCATCGTAGCCGTGAATCGTGCCGTGGGTCTCGTGCAGGGTTACCTCGCTCAAATGCTTTGCAAAGGCAGCTCCGTCGTCGTGCAAACAGTCGAACTCGGCGGTCTCGATATAGGAGGGCGGCAGCTCGTGCAGGTCTTTGCAGTCTATCGGGGAGGCGTAGGGGCAGTCCTTTATGTCCTGACCGTTCAGATAGAACCTCAGCATCTTTTTCAAAAGCGGGGTGTTGCACATCGGGGTGTCGGTGTACTTTTTAATCGACTCGCTGCTAAGGGAGCCGTCGAAAAACGGGTATATCATCATAAGGGCGCAGGGCAGGGGCAGCTTTCTGTCCCGAAGCATCAGAGCCACCGAGGCGGTCAGCGTGCCGCCCGCCGAATCGCCGCCTATGGCTATCCTGTCGGGGTCGATGTTGAGCTTTTCGGCGTTCTCCCTTGCCCACAGATAGGAGGCAAGGCACTGTTCGGGCGCATAGGGATAGGGGTGCTTCGGTGCGAGCTTGTACCGCACGAACACCACTTTGCAAGGGGTTTTCAAGGCGTAGCGTGCCGCCAAATCGTAGTGGCAGAACGAGGCGTCGAACACAAAGCCCCCGCCGTGAAGGTACACGAGGCAGGGCAGCTTTTTCGTCTCCGCCTTAGGGGAGAGTATCAGGACGGTAAAGTTCCCCCATTCGGGGCTTTTGACCCTCTGCCGCTTAACTTTTAGCCTGCGCCAATATATCAAAAGCCACGCACTAACCATTCTCAAAAGAAAGGTCGAAAACGGCAGCAGCGCCCTGTTCAGCGGGGTTTTGAACCATGCAATCTTCTTAAACTCTCGGTCTATCGGGTATTTCATATTCTTTCCTCCAAACTATTCATGCAGATGTCCTTTCAATGGTGTCCCGCTCATATATCGAACAGCGGCAGCCCGTACGCAGCGTCGCTCGGAAATTTGCGAAGGTAGTCAAAGATTTCCCCAACCTCGCACATCACGTTACGGGCACGGCACTCGCTTTGAAAAATCCGCAGGAGCGTTTCATTATTGGGGCTTGTGCACTCGTAGGCGCTGCCAAAGCTCCTAATGTACCGCTGCTTCAAGCCCGCAAAATGTGTATCGAGGGCGGCGTAAAACGGTTCGCGGCTGCCCTCCCGCATAGTAGTTCCAAAGCCAAAGCAGAGTATGCCCACACTTTCCGCATCGAAACAGAAGTCCAAAATGCCCCTAAGGTTCTCCTCCGTATCGTTTATAAACGGCAGCACGGGCGAGAGATAGACGACGGTGGGGATGCCCGCCTCCTGCATTTTTTTCAAGACCTCGTACCGCTCCTGCGTTGTGGATACGTTAGGCTCTATCAACCTGCACAGCTCCTCGTCAAAGGTAGTCAGCGTCATTTGAACCACGCATTTGGCACGCTTGTTTATTGCGGTCAGCAAATCGAGGTCTCGGAGGATGCGGGCGGACTTGGTTTGGATGCAAAGCCCAAAGCCGTGCTTTAAGATAATCTTTAAGCAGCTTCGGGTAAGCCCCAAGTCCTCCTCGCAGTGCATATAGGGGTCGCTCATAGAGCCCGTGCCTATCATGCAGCGTTTTTTGCGCCGTTTAAGCTCGCTTTCGAGCAGCTCGGGCGCATTTATTTTGACCTCAACGTCCTCAAAGGCGTGGTTCATTCGGTAGCAGCGGGAACGGCTGTCGCAGTAGATGCAGCCGTGGGTGCAGCCTCGGTACAGGTTCATTCCGTTTTGGGCGGACAGTATTCCCTTTGCGTCTACAAAATGCAAGATCCTACTTTGCAGCCTCTGCGCCTGCGAGCCTTTCAATAGCCTCTGCTATGACCACGGTGTTAAAGCGAATGTCCGAAAGCCCCACGGACTCGTCGGGCATGTGGCAGGGCGATTCCTCAAGATAGGGAACCGTACCGAAGGCAACGGCGTTTTTGAAGGCACGGGCGTATGTGCCGCCGCCTATCTTCATGGGCTCGGCGTTGACCTTTGCGTTGCGGTTGAATATCTCCATGAGCGCAGTCACCAGCTCGCTGTCGGCGGGAACGAAGTGGCAGTCGGTGTTTTTGTAATGCTTGCGCACAAAGCCGCGCGAGCCAAACGCCGTGTCGAGCCTCAAAAGCATCTCCCGCTCGCTGAGCGAGAACGGATAGCGGCAGTCGATGGTTATGCTCACGCCGCTCTCGTTTGCGGTGAACATCGACGGCACGCAGGTGGTTCTGCCCGAATCGTCGGTCACGTCTATGCCGAGGCTTTCACCGTGCAGGTCGAACTTGAACATATCGAACAGCCCGTCTGCAAGCGCCTGCTCCTCGTTGCTCAAATCGTGATGGAGACGGATGAAGCACAAAAGACCCTGAAGCGCATTCAGCCCGAGCTCGGGCATGGAGGCATGGCCGCCCTTGCCCGTAACCTTGACCTGATTGAAGGAATACTCCAACGTGTAGCCCTCGGGAAGCACCTGCGGCGAAGTAATCCCGAGCAGCGAAACGGTGGCCTCGCCCGGGATTACGTTGGGGGCGGTGCCTACCTCGCTGATAAAGCGCACGGGCGTGGGGTTAAAGTAGGCAGCCTGCATTATGCCCATCTCCGAATGTACGACGGGATACTCCGCATCGGGGGTAAAGGCGAGCGTGGGCTCCTCCTCGAATCGCTTATAGTGCTCCATGCAAGCCCAACCCCGCTCCTCGTCGCAGCCCAAGATCAAACGGACTCTGCGCTTTAAGGGAATCTTGCAGTCCTTGACGGCTGCAAGCGCATAGAGGGCGGAGACGGCGGCGCCCTTGTCGTCCACGGTGCCCCTGCCGTACATCCTGCCGTTGTGAATCTCCGCACCGTAGGGCGGGTAGGTCCAGCCCGTGCCCTCGGGCACGACGTCGAGATGCGCCATTATGCCCAAGCACTCCTCGCCCTCGCCGTACTCGACGATGCCGCAGTAGCCGTCCAAGTCCCAAACCTTAGTAAAGCCCAGCCTCCTTGCAAGGTTGAGCGTGTAACGCAGGGCGTGCGCCACCTGTTCTCCGAGCGGCATCCCGGGGCGGGGGTCGCCCCTCGAAACCGAGGGGATGCGGACGAGCTCCTGCAGATCGGCAATCTGCCTCTGCATGGAATTGTCGATAAAGTCTTTCATGGTTGTGTTCATAGCTTCCTCCTTAAAAATATCAGTTAACGGCTGTAAAGCCCTTTCCAATGACCTCACGGGTGTCGATGATGGAGATTATCGCCTTCTCATCGTGGTGCAAAACGATGCTGCGGATTGAAGCAAGCTCCATCGTGCGTGCGATGATGTAGACGAGCGTCTTGTCCTTGTGGGTGTAGGCGCCCTTGCAGGGTATAAGCGTAATGCCCCTGTGCACCTCCTTCAAGACCTCGCCCGCAAACTCATCCCACTTGTCGGAGATGATGAACAGGGTCTTGGTTCGGTTCATGCCCTGCAAGATGCCGTTAAAGGCAACGCTGCACACGAACAGTCCCACAATCGAGAGGGCAACGACCTCGATATCACGTATCACCAAGCCCAAGACGCAGGCGATGACGACGTTTATTACCATCGATATCGTACCCATAGGGAACGAATACTTCTTGTTCAAAAGCACCGAAACTATGTCCAAGCCGCCCGTGGACGAGCCGAGCCTTATCGTGAGCGCACCCATGGCTCCCAAGACAACCGCGCCGAAAACGACCAGCAGCAGCGGGTCGAGCTGTGACAGCGCACTTTCGGGGTCGTAGGGGAAGAAGGTTTCAATCACCGCAAGTATGACCGAAAAGTATATTGTAGTAAAGGTCGTGTAGAGCGTGAACCTCAGGTGCAGCTTGTGAAAGGCAAGCACGAGCAGGGGGATATTCAAAACGACGATAACCGACCAACTCGGAATCACGCCTCCGCTTGCGTAGTTCAAAAGCATACCGATACCGGTAAGTCCGCCCGTGACAACGCCTACGGGCTTGTAAAGATATTCAATGGCAAAGGCTTCCAACGTCATATAAAGAATGAGGGCCAAGACGGTGAAGATTTCTCTCTTGATAGTCTTTGCCCGTTTTATCTCGCTGACGCTTCTGATTTTGACCATAGTTTCCTCCTTGACAAAAATCTACGAATACACTATAACACAATAAACGAATCAATGCAAAAGCGCATGTTAAAATTTGGATAAAAGGCGGGCGAATTTTTATCGAATTTGCAATTTGGACACAAACAAACGGTAAAATAATGCCACGATATACGAATTTGAGGTTGCGTTGTCGATTTTTTGTGTGTATAATATTAGACGTAAAAATATCACCCTACTCGGAAGCGGAGGAAGCGGAAGCGAATGAAACCCGCTGCGATTTTAGATATAGGAAGTTCAAAGGTGGTTTGCCTTTTGGGGAGCGCAGTACAGACGGACGGTATAGTCGTCCACGGCGCAGGAGTCGCCCCCTATGACGGTTTTTCGGACGGAGAGTTTTTGGACCGCCAGAGCTTACATACTGCGGTGGTGGATGCCATCTCCAAGGCGGAGGCGGAGAGCTGTATGCGAATCCGCGACGTTGCGTTAACCGTACCTTCGTGTTTTGCCAAACTATCGTTGGCGGATGCCACGATAACGCTTGGGAGCCGACCGAGGAGGGCTGAGGGCGCAGATGTTGACAGGCTTATTTCGCACTCGTTAAAGAGGGCGAAGATGCCCGAGGGCTATGTGCTGATGCACAGCACGCCGGTGTTTTTCTTGGTTGACGGAATCTCCTCAACCGAGGTTCCGATAGGCTTGGTTACCGACGAGCTTTCGGGGCTGATATCGCATATGTTCGTCAAGGAGGACTATATCAAGGCGATATCCGACACCCTCGACGAGATAGGCGTGGAGATTTCGATGTGCATAAGCTCCTCACTCGGCGAAGCGGTAATGCTGATTCCCGAGACCGAGCGGGTGCGACCTGCGGTTTTGATAGACGTAGGCTACTATCACACCGACGTCTGCATAATCGAGAGTGCGGCGCTCACGGGCATGGCAACCCTGCCCATAGGCGGCTATCACTTCACGAACGATTTATCGTTCGGGCTGGATGTGCCGTTTGAGATAGCCGAACAGGCCAAGCGCCGTTATGTGTTTTCCTTGGATTACAAGGACAGGACGGAGGTATTGCGAAGCGAAAAGGGCAGCAAGCGAGTTTCGTTTTCGGCAATATCAATGATCGTGGAAGCGAGGGCGGACGAGCTTTGCACGATGATAAGGGAGGCCATAGAGGACTTGGGCGTGAATGTTCGTGCCCGTCCTGCGGCATACTTATCGGGAGGCGGATTTTTAATGATGCGGGGTGCGCTGGACTTTATGAAAAAGTCGCTGCATCTCACCATCAAGAGGGACATGCCCTTTACGCCGAGACTTAGTTCGCCCAACTACTGCAGTGCGTTCGGCGCACTGAACTTTGTCCTTCGTGCCGGCGGTGCGGAGGAAGAATTACTCAAACAGGACGAGCCTGAGCAGGGTTCGAGATTGTTAAAAAAAGTTAAGGAATTTTTTACCAAGTAAGGGGGTAAAACCATGAACGAAAAGGATTTTGAGAACACTTCATTTGCACAGATCAAGGTTGTAGGCGTAGGCGGCGCAGGCTGCAATGCGGTCAATCGGATGGTGCAGTACGGACTGAGAGGCGTTGAGTTCATCTCGGTCAACACGGACAAGCAGGCGTTGTTTACGTCTAAGGGCGAGAAGAAGATTCAGATTGGCGAAAAGCTGACCAAGGGTCTCGGCGCCGGAGCGGACCCCGAGATTGGCAGAAAGGCTGCCGATGAAAGCAGGGACTTGATTGTGGATGCACTCAGAGGTGCGGACATGGTGTTCATCACCGCCGGCATGGGCGGCGGCACCGGCACGGGCGCAGCGTCCATCGTAGCCGAATGCGCCAAGGAACTCGGCATCTTGACGGTTGGCGTCGTCACCAAGCCCTTCACGTTTGAGGGCAAGGTCAGAATGAGAAACGCCGAGCAGGGCATATCCGCCCTAAAGCCCACGGTGGACACGCTTATAACCATTCCCAACGACAAGCTCATTTCGCTGGTGGGCAGGGCATCCCTTCCCGACGCTTTGAGGGTTGCAGATGACGTCTTGCGTCAGGGCATCCAAGGCATATCCGACTTGATTGCGGTTCCCGCAATGATAAACCTCGACTTTGCGGATGTTAAAACTATAATGAAGGAAAAGGGCATGGCACACATGGGCATAGGCTCCGCCTGCGGCGAAAAGCGTGCGGCAGAAGCAGCCCGTCAAGCCGTTGAAAGCCCGCTTTTGGAGACGAGCATAGAGGGCGCAAAGGGCATCCTCATGAACATCACCGGCGGCACGGACTTGAGCCTGCTCGAGGTCAACGAGGCGGCGGAGATTATTCAGGAGAACGCCGACTCCGAGGCCAACATCATCTTTGGTGCGGACATCGACGAGAGCATGGGCGACGCCATTCGCATCACGGTCATTGCCACCGGCTTTGACAAGGGCGAACCCGAGCGCATCGACGGCAGGCCGCAGCAAACGCTGATGTTCGGCAACACCGCCCCGCAGACCCAGCCCCGCTCCTATGCAGCCCCCGCCCCGCAGCCCCGTGCGTATGCAGCGCCGACCCCCTCGCCGCGTGCGTATCAGGCACCGCAGCAGGCGGGAGCCCCCGCCTTCGATAACGCTTTTTCGGCACGGCCCTATCAGCAGGTCCAGCCCGAACCCGAGCCCATCGAGCCGGCATTTTTGCAGCAGCCCGAGCGGAAGGACAACACCTTCACCGAGCAGGACGTTCGCCGCGACTACGATAAGCAGGCGAAGAACAAGCTCGACATTCCCGCATTCTTGCGCAAATAATCAAACGGTGAGGGCGAAGCTAATTTCGCCCTCAATTTATTTTTATGGAGGAGCGCAGGCTACAATCGAGAACGAGGCTTACGGTATGGGGAGCCGTGCTTTTGGCGTGCTGCTCAATTCCGTTTTGGTGGGATGCAATAATCCCCCTGCCCAAGGTAAGCACGAGCTTCATGCCGCTTTTGAGCATGTTAAAGATTCATACCATGGGCACGCAAAGCCTGATTTTCGACGTCCTCCGCTTTTTACTCCCGCTCCTGCCCGCAGGGGCGGCGCTCGCATTTTTGCACGAGAGGACGAGGCTGTATCAGGCGTTTGGCTTGGGTGCGGTCTTGGGGCTTTTGCGGCTTTTGACCGTGGGCGTTTTTTATATGGATTCTGTGGTGCTCGGGCTTGCAGGCTGCGGCACGGGCTTTGCCACAGCCTCGTTTTTCATAACCAAAAAGCCCCGCTTTACACGGCAGTGCGGCGCGATACTCGTGATAACTACGGCGATGATACTTGGCTGTCTCTGCCTGTTTTCCGACTTTCCAAAGCTCAGTGCGGAGCTTGAAAGCGAGCTGCCCCTGCCCGAGACTATAGGTTTCGACGTCGAACTTGAGACAAGGAGCGGGACTGCGGACATATATGCAGCCTCCAATGCGGAGGGCGTAAGCTCCACCTTTGACGGCAGGATAAACGAGGTTGAGGTGGATTACGGCTTTGAGGACTGGGAGAGGCTCGGCATGTTGGAGCTTAGCTCCATGGGCTCGTTTTTGCCCGAGGTCTACGGGCTGTATGCGGTTAAGGGCTGCTATACGCTGCACTTTTTGCCCGCAGTAGAGGGCGCCCCAATCTACGGCAGCGACATACTTGTAAGCTTCGACCCCTACGGCAAGCCCCTGTCCATAGAGTCGCAGGTGACGGACTTTGTAAGGCGGGACAGCATAGGCATAATCTCACAGCAGGAGGCGTTTTACAGGGCGCAGGAGGGGGAGGGTTATATGCTGCTTATATTGGGCGATACGAGGGAGCCAAGTTCGCTTATAGTGCAAGACGGCGGCTTGGCATATGTTAAGGACGAGCAAACCGAGCTGTTTCTGCCCTGCTGGGGCTTTACGGGCACGGCAAACTTTGAGGACGGAACCGCAGCGGACTTTATTTTATACGTGGAGGCGATAGCATGAACGCAGAACTCAAAAAACTCATTGACAACGCCAAAAGGGTGGTATTCTTAGGCGGAGCGGGCGTCTCGACCGAGTCGGGAATACCGGATTTTCGCAGCGAGACCGGGATATATGCGGCGCAGAACAGGTACGGCGCCCCACCCGAGGTGCTGCTTTCGCACGACTTCTTTTGGAAGCACACGGAGAAATTCTACAAGTATTATCGCGAGTGTTTAATCTTCCCTACGGCAAAGCCGAACGCAGCGCATCATGCGCTTGCAGAGCTTGAAAGGCAGGGGAAGCTTTCTGCAGTCGTCACCCAGAACATCGATGGGCTTCATCAGGCGGCAGGCAGCAAAAAGGTTTTGGAGCTGCACGGCAGCATACACCGAAACTATTGCACCCGCTGCAACAAGTTCTACCCGCTCGAAACGGTAATGAACGCCAAGGGCGTCCCCAAGTGCAGCTGCGGCGGAATCATAAAGCCCGATGTGGTCCTATACGGCGAGGGCTTGGATTCAGCTACCCTCTCCGAGGCGATAAACCAAATCCGTAGGGCGGATCTGCTGATAATCGGCGGCACCTCGCTCGTGGTTCACCCCGCAGCGGGGCTAATGGACTTTTTCGGCGGCGAAAACCTCGTGATAATCAACCTTACCCCCACCGCCCGAGACGTCTACGCCACCCTCTGCATTCGAGACCGAGTAGGCGAGGTCCTAAAACTCGACTAACCCTCCCCCCCCGCAGTACGCAAAATTATTCATTACCAATCCCCCGTAGGGGCGGATATCATCCGCCCGTGATAT
>JAUNBP010000015.1 GCA_030526995.1 Clostridia bacterium | reverse complement strand
CCCTCCCCGTTATGCTGCTCCTAAATAATCATGGTGCTAAATCCTAAAGACGGGTAATGGCACGGCGCAGCAGCTTGCCCTCACCCACGATATGCTTTTGACCCACAAAGTCGTCGAGCGTCTCGGGGCGCATCCTATCGGCAAGCGGAGCCTGATTTTTGATATTTGCAAATAAATCTTCCATGTTTTGAGTATATCACACTTGCGCAAAAAAGGAAAGTAGGGTATAATACTTCGCTTGAAGAAAAGAGGTAACTATGGATATCAGAAATATTGCGATAATTGCACACGTTGACCACGGCAAGACCACGCTCGTGGACCAGCTTTTGAAGAGCGCCGGCGCACTCAGAAGAAGTGAAGTAGGAGTGGATAGGATTATGGACTCCAACGACTTGGAACGGGAGCGAGGGATTACAATTCTCTCCAAGAACACGGCGGTAGTCTACGGCGGCACCCGCATAAATATAGTGGACACCCCGGGGCACGCCGACTTCGGCGGCGAGGTCGAGCGCATCCTGCAGATGGTTGACGGCGTGCTGCTGCTCGTCGATGCATTTGAGGGCTGTATGCCCCAGACGAGGTTTGTGCTTCGAAAGGCGCTTGAGCTTAACAAGGTTCCGATAGTAGTCGTAAACAAGGTTGACCGCCCCGATGCAAGGCCCTACGAGGTCGTCGATGAAACGCTGGAGCTGTTCATCGAGCTCGGCGCAAGTGCGGAGCAGTTGGACTTTCCGATAGTCTACGCCTCCGCCCGTGATGGCAAGTCGGGCATGGAGCCGGATGAGCTGTCGGACGATATGCGCCCGCTGTTCGATACGATACTGAGCGCAATCCCCGCCCCCGCAAGCGATACCTCGGCGCCGCTTCAGATTCTGTTCTCAACGATTGATTACGACGAGTATGTAGGCAAGATTGGCATAGGCAGGATAGAGAGAGGAACCGCAAAGAGGCTGCAACCGATAGTGCTCTGCGGCGGAACCGACAACCGTGAGCGGCTTACAAAGATTACAAGGCTGTACCGCTTTGAGGGCTTGACACGGGTTGAGGTCGAGCAGGTCGAGGCGGGCGATATAGTCTGCGTTGCGGGCGTTGAGGACTTGAACGTAGGAGAGACGGCTTGCGATCCGAGCCTTATAGAGCCAATGCCGTTTGTGCACATCGATGAGCCTACGGTTTCGATGCTCTTCATGGTCAACGACAGCCCCTTTGCGGGCAAGGAGGGCAAGTATGTCACGAGCCGAAACCTCCGCGAAAGGCTGTTCAACGAGGTCAAGACCAACGTTTCCATGCGGGTTGAGGAGACCGATTCAACCGACACCTTCAAGGTCTGCGGCAGGGGCGAGTTGCACCTTTCCATTTTGATTGAAACGATGCGCAGGGAGGGCTATGAGTTTGCGGTTTCCAAGCCGAAGGTAATACTCCGCAAGGACGAAAACGGACAGGTGACCGAGCCTGTTGAGGAGCTTACGATAGACGTCCCGCAGGAATATGTGGGTGCGGTCATGGACAAGCTCGGCAGGCGCAAGGCGGAGCTTACCGATATGCTTGCACAGGGTGAAAACTCCACAAGACTAAAGTTTTTAATTCCGTCGAGGGGACTTATGGGCTACCGCAGCGAGCTTTTGACAGACACCAAGGGCAACGGCGTTATGAACCATATCTTCTACGGCTACGCCCCGTACAAGGGCGTGATAGAGGAGCGCAAGACCGGCTCGCTCGTGGGCCACGAGACGGGGGAAACCAGCACCTACGGACTGTTCTATGCGCAGGAGCGGGGCAGGCTGTTTGTGACGGCGGGTGTGCCCGTCTACGAGGGGCAGATAGTCGGAGAAAACGCAAGGGCGGAGGACATCGTTGTCAACGTATGCCGCAAAAAGCACGTCACCAATATGCGTGCAAGCGGCTCGGATGAGGCGTTGAGACTTACCCCCGCAACCGTGTTCACGCTTGAACAGTGCTTGGAGTTCATAGCCGACGACGAGCTTGTGGAGCTTACTCCCAAGAGCATCAGGATGCGAAAGAGCATTTTGAGCAAGGAGCAGCGCATGAAGCTCGCCGCAAAGAAGTAGCAGGGCAGCTCATTTTTCAAACAGCCATGCGACAACGCCGCAGATGCAAAGCACGGCGCCGACAGCCATGAGCAAGGCCTGATAGATTGACGTTGTGCCCGCAATCTCAAACACGCCCCGCAGACAGCTGCTGACGATGAGCGAGGCAAGCCCTGCGTGGTAGAGGTTGGAACCAATGCGCCGAGGCGCACGAACGGCAGGGAAGATACAGAGCAGGGTGTAGGGCAAAAAGCCCAAGATTAGAGGCCACAAAAACAGAAGGCTCATGAAGGGCGAGCTTACCCCGTGGGCAAACGTGTTGTAAACGAGATAGAACATCAAACAGAACAGGGCAACGCCGAGATATATCATTGCGATTTTCAAGGCCTTCGCCCTGCGTCTTTTATACGCCGATGTAGATAATGTCACTTACGCTCCTTTCCCCATCGCTCCTGCCGTTGGTGGGATTGTTGATGACCTCGCCCATAAACCACATCGTAGAGGAGCCGCCGCCGTCCAAATTATAGGCGGTTTGGCAGCCGAGTTCCGACATGACCTGCGCAAGCTGAATGAGCGTAAGGCCGGCACTCTCATCGGTACGCCCGTCCGAAACGACGAACACATAGTGAAGCGGTTCGATTATACCGATAGCCGTCCTCGGGTTGGACTGCTTAGCCTGATCGACCTCGCTGTCGGAGGTTACGGTTATCTCGCCGTCCTGAATCAGACCGGGGCCAAAGGAAAAGATATGAACCGCACCGGCCTCCAAAAGAGCGGTGGCATCCGCCGTTGATTCGTCAACCACTTCCATGCTCCCATCGGCGTATATCACCAAGTCCTCATTGTCCGAGCCCCGCTGCGCCGTGCTGCGGTACAGGTAGCCGTTGCGCACGACAAAGCCTCGGGTGCGAAAGCCGTAATAGTCGCCGTTAATTGCCAAAACTGCGCCGTTCTCCTCAGCAATATTCGAGGTAGTATCGCTGACGTTGCGACCAAAAACCCCATCGGCAAGTCCCGCTTTTAGGTATGACGCATCCGCCAAAACCACATCTGCTACGTAGACCTGCGTATCATACCGTGTCAGCGTGGTTATGGTGATGGATATACCCTCCCCGACATAGCTGTTTTCGGTAACGGTGATTTCAGTCGGGGCGGGAGTTTGTTCGGAGGACTCGGCGGTGGACTCCTCCACGCTCGGCGCAGTTGTGGGGACGGCGGTTCCAAAGGCTTCCTCTGCGGAAACAACGTTGCTCGGAATCACAAAGGCGTCGAGCAGGGTGAAGGCGGTATAGCCGACAAGAAGTACGGCAAAGATGAGCGGCATTGGATTGCGGCGCTTGGCTTCTTTGTTCATCGTTTCACCCCTTTTTTATAAATCGTCGGGTGCGGGTTGGGCCTGTACTTGCCACAAGGGGCTCCTATATGTTCGGCCGGGAACCTCTCCCGCACTCCCTGTAGCTATCATAAGCCAAGCTGCGTTTATTTTTGTGATTAACTTGTGAGCAGAACTTGAGGAAAAAAGCAAAAAATGACCTGTTTTATTTAAGTCTTAAAAGTTGCTGTAAATGGGGGGAGATTATTCGGGCTTCCTTTTCAAGACGTAGTATCGCATGGCGTCCTTCTCACAAACGAAGGCAAACCCCTCGCTCTCCATAAGGTGGGCGGAGCGTGAGTTCCTTGCGGTACAGTCGGCATAAATCGTCAAAAGATTCAGGGTATCAAAGGCATAGCCAATGAGCTTTTGCAGGGCGCATCTTCCGAAGCCTCGGTTTTTGAAGCGGTCGTTTGCAAGTATCAGGCTCAAGGTTCCGCACCGCTTTTCGTTGTCGATACGCTTAATTTGCGCCTCCCCTATAACTTCATTGTCAAGGCAGACGGCAAAGACATAACGGCTCTTATCGGAGCAGATTCGGGCATGATAGCTCTTCACCCAAGCGGGGTCATAAGAATACGGCTCACAGCTCATCATCGGGTCTTGAACGTACTGCCGCCAAAGCGCATCACAACGCAAAAGAGTATAGTCTTTTAATTCAACCTTTCCCATAAAAATATGATAGCGTGAGCTTAATTTCCTGTCAAGCCAAATGCTTTTGAAAAGCAAAGCGGGTCGAAAAAATATACTTTTTTGGGCTATTGCAAAAGGGTAGGGGATTAGCTATACTCAAACCGTGAATCTGCAATTTTTCACAATAAAGAAAGATTATAGAAAGATTAAAGGAGCATTCAAATGAAACGAACCGAACACGGCGTTTATCTCAAAAACGGGAAGCCCGTCACGGACGCAAAGGGGATGCAGAGCCCCGACTTGGCAAGGGAGAGAACGATAGCTTACCGCATCCTCCGTGCGCATGATGAAGGTGAGGGCGACAAGAAGATGCATCTCCGCTTCGATGCGTTGGTATCGCACGACATAACCTACGTCGGCATAATCCAAACGGCACGTGCAAGCGGAATGACCGAGTTTCCGATTCCTTATGCGATGACCAACTGTCACAACAGCCTCTGCGCAGTAGGTGGCACCATAAACGAGGATGACCACGTTTTCGGACTTTCTGCGGCAAAGAAGTACGGCGGCATCTACGTTCCGCCAAACCTTTCGGTCATACACATGTATGCACGTGAGGCGCTTGCAACCTGCGGAAACATGATACTCGGATCCGACAGCCACACCCGTTACGGCGCATTGGGAACCATGGGCTTTGGCGAAGGCGGCGCCGAGCTTGTCAAGCAGCTTTTGGAGAACACCTACGATTTGGACGCACCCGAGGTCGTGCTCGTGCACGTCACCGGTTCTCCGAAAAAGGGCGTGGGCCCGCACGATGTTGCGCTTGCCTTGGTTAAAGAGGTGTTCAAGGAGGGCTTTGTCAAGAACAAGGTTTTGGAGTTCGTGGGCGAGGGGATTAAAAACCTTTCCATCGATTTTAGAAACGGCATCGACGTTATGACCACCGAAACCTCCTGCCTCTCCTCCATCTGGGAGACCGATGAGGTCGTTGAGGAATATTACAATGTCCACGGCAGACCCTTCGCCTTTGAAACTATGCAGGCGGAGGACGGAGCCTACTACGATTCTATGATAGAATTGAAGCTCGATGAAATAGAGTGCATGATAGCCCTGCCTTTCCATCCCTCAAACGCATACACGATACATGAGTTCAACGAGAACGCCGAGGAGATTTTGAAAAAGCTCGAAGAGGAAGCCAAAAAGACCTATTCCAAGTGCGACGTCAAGCTCACCGATAAGGTGACGGAAAAGGGCGTTTTGGCGGATCAGGGCGTTATTGCAGGCTGCGCAGGCGGCTTGTACGAGAATCTCGTTGAGGCTGCAAGCATCCTTGCGGGCGGCACGATAGGTAACGATTACTTCAACCTCTCGGTCTATCCGGGCAGCCAGCCGGTGGGTCTTGCGCTTGCCAAGAACGGCACGATGGCTGAGCTCATGGATGCAGGCGCAATCGTAAAGCCGGCGTTCTGCGGCCCCTGCTTCGGCGCAGGCGACGTTCCGGCGAACAACGGCCTGTCGATAAGGCATACCACGAGAAACTTCCCCAACCGTGAGGGCAGCAAGCCCAAGGAGGGACAGATTTCCTTCGTGGCGTTGATGGATGCAAGATCGATTGCAGCAACTGCGAAAAACGGCGGAATAATCACGGCAGCAACCGATATAGAGTACGAGGTAGAAAACCGCCCCTACAATTACGATCCCACCTGCTATGAAAAGAGGGTTTATCAGGGCTTTGCAAAGGAAAGACCCGAGGAGGAGTTGAGGCTCGGACCCAACATCACCGACTGGCCGAAAATGCCGCAGCTTTCCGAAAACCTGCTTTTGAAGCTGACTGCAGTCATAAACGACGAGGTCACGACGACCGATGAGCTTATTCCCTCGGGCGAAACCTCATCCTACCGTTCCAACCCGCTCAGGCTTTCGGAGTTTGCGCTTTCACGCAGGGTTCCGAGCTATGTCAAGGACTCCAAGGCTGTAATGGCTCTCGACGCCGCACGCATAGCGGGGGCTTGCCCCGATGCCGAGCGTGAGCTCATTGAGAGCAACGGCGGCAAGGTGGAGGATACGATAATCGCCCCCGTGCTGTTTGCAAAACGTCCCGGCGACGGCTCCGCAAGGGAGCAGGCGGCGTCCTGTCAAAAGGTCTTGGGCAGCTTTGCCAACATCTGCTATGAATACTGCACCAAGCGCTACCGCAGCAACTGCATAAACTGGGGCATTCTGCCCTTTACGATTGACGAAGGCACACCCTTCCCCTACGAGAACGGCGACTACGTATATGTCGGCGGCATCCGCACCGCACTCAAGGAGGGCAGGGAGGAGATTCCCGCCGTCGTTATCGGCAATGACGGCACCCATGAGATTACCCTGTGGCTTAAAAACCTTTCCGAAACCGACCGTCAAATACTTTTGGACGGCTGTTTGATGAACTATTATGCAAGGGAGAAGAAACAATGAGCAAGATTAAGATGATAAATCCCATCGTTGAGATGGACGGCGACGAGATGACAAGGATTCTGTGGCAGATGATAAAGGATGAGTTGATTCTGCCCCACGTCGAACTTAAAACCGAGTATTATGACCTCGGCTTGAAAGAGCGCGACAAGACCGACGATAAGATAACAACGGATGCTGCCAACGCCATCAAAAAGTACGGCGTGGGCGTCAAATGCGCAACCATAACGCCGAATGCACAGCGGGTCGAGGAATATTCCCTAAAGCGCATGTACAAGAGCCCGAACGGAACTATCCGTGCAATCTTGGACGGCACCGTTTTCCGTGCGCCTATTCTCATCAACGGCATCAATCCCGTTGTCAAGAACTGGAAAAAGCCCATTACAATCGCCCGTCACGCCTATGGCGACGTGTACCGCGATGTTGAGATGAGGGCAACCCAAAAGGGCAAGGCGACTCTGACCTTCGAGGGTGAGGACGGTACGGTTGAGAGCGAAACCGTGTATAACTTTGAGTGCCCCGGCGTACTGCTTGCCCAGCACAACAAGGACACCTCGATTCGCTCGTTTGCCCATGCCTGCTTCCGCTATGCGATAGCTACCAAGCAGGATCTGTGGTTCTCAACCAAGGATACCATTTCCAAAAAGTACGACCACACCTTTAAGGATATCTTTGAGGAAATCTTCCAAGAATACAAGGCGGAGTTCGAAAAGAACGGCATGACCTACTTCTATACCCTGATAGATGATGCGGTGGCAAGGGTTATAAGGAGTGAGGGCGGCTACATCTGGGCTTGCAAGAACTACGACGGCGACGTTATGAGCGATATGGTTTCCACTGCGTTCGGCTCGCTTGCAATGATGACAAGCGTCTTGGTTTCGCCCGACGGCAACTTTGAGTATGAGGCGGCACACGGCACCGTTACAAAGCATTATTACAAGTACCTCGAAGGCGAACAGACCTCCACCAACCCCGTAGCAACGATTTTTGCATGGAGCGGTGCATTGAGAAAGCGGGGAGAAAAGGACGAACTGCCTGAACTCATGAGCTTTGCAGATAGGCTCGAAAAGGCAACGATAGACACCATCGAAAGCGGAATCATGACCAAGGACCTAATAGGTCTCTGGGAGCGCAACATCCCCGCAAAGCAGGTAACCTCCCAAGAGTTCATCACAGAGATAGCCTCAAGACTGTAAAAAACCAAACAAACTTCAAAAGCAAAACGCGGCTCGCCCGCGTTTTTGCGTATATTCCAATTTGCTTTGCAAGTTACTCAAGTTACTCAAGTTGTTCTGAATTTATTCAAAGCGACTTCATAACATAAGAGGATTGACATTACAAGATTCACAAGGTATAATTTATGAGTTAATGATGAATTGGAGGACGGCAATGGTAAAGAAATTATCCGCATTGGTGCTTGCGCTTTGCATCATATTGTCCTTTTCCCTTTCATCGGCAAATGAAGCCTCTCAAGACGTGCTGCCGTTTGAACTGCGCAAAGCGTTTTGCCACAGCGATTTTACATTTGCAGAGAGCGTTGCCGAGTCCATGAACGCTGTTGCAATATTCAATCCCGAGAGCTGTGACGTACTGTTTGAGAAGAACAGCGACTATAGGTTTTATTGCGATGGCAGCATGGCGCATATGATGGCGGTAAAGCTGGCGCTAAATTATCTCGATACGGAGACCGACATAACCTGCAGCGAGGAAGTTGCAGCGCAACCCTACACTCAATCGATTGGTCTTGAACCGAACAGGTCCTATCGGGTTCTCGATTTAATTGCAGCCATGCTTTTGTACGGAGCGCAGGATGCTGCGGCGTTGCTGTTAGAGCAAACGGCTGAAGCAAGCGGCAGGTGCGAACAGGCTGACTCACTTGAAAACAAACTAAATGCAGCAGTCGAGATGATGAACGAGGAAGCACAGAGGCTCGGCATGGTGCAGACCGTGTACACCAATGCGCTGGGAGAGAGGGAGAACGACCAGCGGACAAGCGCAGAGGACACCGTTCGCCTTATGTACGCCCTGTATGTGCACGAGAGCGGCGCATACATCTCCGATGCGGAGTATCTATTGGGCTGCCTCACCCGCAGCGGACTTAGCGGTGAGATGAGCGCCTCCGATCCGAGGAGCAGCGCATCCGCCGCATATAATCGAGACGTTGGAGGCTATGCATTCTGCCAAATCAACGGATTGTCAACCATGGCACTGTCCTATGCAACCGAATGGCGCAAGCCGGGGGATCCGCTTGAAGGACGACTGTTCATAGTCGCCGCATCCGACAGCGAGGGAGCGGAGCTGCGCTTGAATGAGATGGTCACCTATGTTGAATCTAATTTTTGCATACTGAATTGCTCTGCCATGATAAGCGTCATGCTGGAAGGCACGCAGTGCTCGCATTGTTCGGGCAGCCTCGCAACCCACTCTGTGCATTGTCCATATCCTGTTATTTCGGTCACAACAGGGGACGAGAATATGCTGATAACGGTTGATATTTCCATGTACACGCTATTGACGGAGCTGTATTCCTCAAACCGATATTCCACGTTTGAAGCCGTAATCGATGACACGACGGTGGCAAGCATGGACGTTATCCCGCTTGGAGATTATTTTGCGACCGCAACGATATATTTTCAGGAGAGGGAGATGATTGCAGCCGAATTGTTTGTTTCGGACGAAGAAGCCGCGAGCGATCAAAAAACCCTCATCGTATCCGAGCCGATAGTAGAGGAAGAAGGCGGATTAAAGATTCAAACGGTTATCCTGCTTGCTGCGGGATTGCTTGTCATAATATGCGTGGTTTACTTTATCATAATTTCGAGAATGAGAAGGAAAAAATACTGATTAAGGGGAATGGTTTATGGATTTACATGGTATTATTCGGGTGATTAGAAAGTGGTTGCTTCTGATTATTCTCGCTCCGGTGCTTACAGCCATGGTAACGGGATATTATTTTTATCAGATAGCCGAACCGACATACACATCCCGAGCGCAGATTTTAGTTTTTCACCAGCAGAACGAAAACGTGATAAACGCATCGGACTTGGCTACAAGCTCGAATATAATCAACGACTTTTGTGTAATAGTTACGAGCACGCCGGTTTTACAGGCGGCGGCGGATTCAATGCAGATAGTGCGCAGCGACGGCTCAATCGGAAGTGTGTCGCTTGAAGAGCTCAAGTCATGCAGCATTTCGGTAACCAAGGGGACAGATAATCGAATCGTTACAGTGGCGGTGGGGTCGGGCAATGCGAGTTTGGCATACAACGCAGTTGAGGCAATAGTCGAGTCTGCAACCCAGCACGCCATAGAATACCTCAAAACCGAGAACATACAGGTTATAGAGCCTGCGTGCGAGGCGTATCAGTCCGGACCTGCGTCGTTCCGCAACACCGTAATAGGTGGCATAGCGGGTCTGGCAATAGCAGTTTTGTTTACGCTCTTGGTCGAAACGCTTAACACCACGATTCGAGATGCCGAAGAGGTCGAAAAGCTCTTGTCTCTTCCGGTGCTTGCAAAGATACCGAGGTTCGAGAAATAAGGAGGTAAAGTATGGCAAACATAGTTGATACATATTATAAGTCAAAGGCGAGCGTGCGCGAGGCTGTAAAGACCTTACGAACGAACATCTCGTTTTCGGGCAGCGACAAGGAAATTAAATCGATAGTAATCACGAGCCCCACTGCAAGGCTCGGGAAAACGACCGTTGCCAGCTTTTTGAGCATTGCATATGCCGAGACCGGAAAGAAGGTTCTGCTTGTCGATACCGATTGCCGTCGCCCAATGGTAGCAAACTCTTTTCGCCAACGTCCGCCTCGTGGGATGCTTCAGGTGCTTTACCGCGAGGCGACGGTTGAGGAAGCTGCAATGGAAACCCGTCAAACCGGACTGTATATCATGGATTGCGGCGGAAGAATAACCAACCCCGTAGAGTTTGTAAACTCACGTAGATTCCGTGCTTTTGCAGAGGAAGCCGAGCGAAATTTTGATATTGTAGTGTATGATACGCCTCCGCTCGGAACATTTATCGAGGCTGCGCTCTTGGCAGCACATGCCGACGGAACGCTGATTGTCATGCAGCCCGGGAAGGTTCAGTCGGCTGTAGCCAAGGATATTGTAGACCAGCTTAACAAGGCTAATGCCCATATCCTCGGCGTGGTCTTTAACAACGTCTTAAACATAAAATCCGACGGCTACTATTATTACGGCAAGGATATCAAAAGCAGCAAGCGTGAATGGAATAGGGAAGGGACACGGAAGGCAAAGGATAAGCACTCAAAGTCTGACACGACAAGAAAGCGATAGCCATCATGCGATTCGACATTCACAGCCATATAATTTACGGGGTTGACGACGGTTCTCAAAGCAGAGAGGAGTCGCTTAGGATGCTCGACGCAGCATCGAGGTGCGGAATCGACAGGATTATGGCAACGCCGCATTATCGCAACAAGTGGAAGAACAGAGCTGCGGCAAGGCAGGTATTTTCCGAGCTTCGTACAGATGCAATGCAGCGAGGAATAACCTTGCAGCTTGGCAGCGAGTTCTACATAGGCGAATATGACCGTGACAGAATAGATTTTATTAAGAGCGAGCTTTGTTTTGAAGACAGCAACGCCCTACTTTTGGAGCTTAGCCCGCACACGAGCCTTGAGGAGGCTCAAGATGTGATATATCCCCTTCAAAGAAGCGGCATTGAAATAATCTTGGCTCATCCCGAGAAATACCTGCACATTCAAAACAACCGCAGGGGCTACGAAGATTTCTTGCTCATGGGCTGCAAGCTGCAGCTGTCTGCGGAATGGCTTACGTTCCCGTTTTGGAACGCAAGAAAAAGAGCGGCAAAGCGTATGCTTGCAGCGGGAGCCTATGAATACATCGCATCGGATGCTCATTCCGCAAAGGACTATGAACTCTTTGCATCGGTGATTAAAAAATACAAATTATAAAAAACAAAAGGGACTGTGGTTTTCGACAGTCCCCGTTTCGTGATTCTAAAGGTTAAAACCTATGCCCGCATTCCGAACAGAATTTGGGTGAGCCTTCAATCTTTGCACCGCAATCGGGGCAAACATTTTCCAACGGGCGTTTGGCCCCACATTCTGAACAGAATTTGCCGGTGCAGCTTGCTCCGCAGGCGCAGGTCCATGCACCGTCGTTTTCGGGCTTCTTTTGCCCACATTCGGCGCAGAACTTGCCTTTGTTTCCCGCATGACCGCAGGCGCATTTCCAGCCGCTTTCACGCTTGGCTTCGGTTTCAGCCTCGGCTGCCGCCTGCTGCTGAGCCATGGTGTATAGGGCGTTTGCGTTCATTCCGCCTGCATTGGTTGCCATATTCATGCCTGCAAAGGCCATGACCGGGCCTGCGCTCTCGTTTGCGGCAGCGGCCTGCATGGCTTCCGCCTGTGCGCCGACAAGGTGTGCGCCGGCCATAGCGGGATTGCGAAATACGGCGTTGCGCTGAAGCTCCTTAATCATCTCCTCGTCCTCTTCGGGAGCTTTTACGGAGCTTACGCCAAAGGAAGCAACCTCAATTCCCCGCTGTGCGCCCCACTTGTCGGAGAGTTCGTCATTGAGAGCCTCGGCAAGTTCGGTCGTATGACCGGGCAGGGATGAGTAGCGGATTCCCATATCCGAAATCTTGGCAAAGGCGGGCTGCAAGGCTGTTAAAAGCTCGCTCTTGAGCTGGCTGTCTATCCTGTCGCGGGTATAGTCATCGGAGACGTTGCCGCAGACATTGGTGTAGAACAGCAGGGGATTGGTTATCTTGTAGGAGTATTCGCCGTGGCAGCGAATCGAAACATCGATATCCAGTCCAATATTCTTGTCTACCACACGGAAGGGCACGGGGTTGGCAGTTCCGTATTTGTTGCCAATAATCTCCTTGATATTAAAGAAATACACCCGCTGATCCTTGCCGGTATCGCCGCCGTAGGTGAAACGCTTTCCGATAGTCTTAAACGTGTCGATGATGCTCCTGCCGAGCTTGCCCGAAAAGATGGACGGCTCCGTGGAGGTATCATACTTGTATTCGCCGGGTTCGGCGCATACCTCAACAACCTTGCCCTGCTCTACTATCAACATACACTGACCGTCGTTGACGGCTATAACCGAGCCGTTGGAGATGATATTCTCCTCGCCCTTCGTGTTAGAGCTTCTGCCGCTTGTGCGTTTTTGCCCCTTGGTGACAAGTACATTTTCGGAGAGCGCCTCACAGTAGAAATACTCTTTCCACTGGTCTGCAAGCACGCCGCCGATTGCACCGCCGATTGCTTTAATCAAACCCATCGTTCTATCCTCCTTAAATCTTTCGTACATATTATAACAGCATAGGCAAAAAAAGTCGAGGGGTACGGAGGAATAAAATGCAAACTGTCAGATACGGCGACAAAGGGGCAGCGGTGAGGCTGTTACAGCTGGGGTTAAACAGGGCGGGCTACAACGCAGGGGATACGGACGGAATATTCGGAAGGCGCACCCTGTCGGCGTTGAAAAACTTCCAAGCGGATAATGGACTGTCACAGGATGGGATAACGGGCAGGCTTACATGGACGGCGCTGTTTCCCTATCTTGTGGGCTACGACATACACATAGTGAGGGCGGGGGACACCCTCTCATCGATTGCAAGAAGGTACAATACAACAGTGCAGTCGATAATAGTTGCAAACGATATATTCAATCCGGATGTAATAGACGTTGGGGAGACGTTAATAATTCCGCTGCCTTTTCCGGTGGTGGTGACGGACTTGCCGTACAACAGCCAACTCGTAACCTTGATACTCGAGGGCTTGAAAGCGAGGTATCCGTTTTTAAGCGTTCGAGGTTTTGGAAGCAGCGTAATGGGGAGGGAGCTTTTGACGGCAAGCGTGGGCGAGGGCGAAAGACAGGTGGGCTACAACGCCTCCCACCATGCGAACGAGTGGATAACGACGCCGCTCAACCTAATGTTTTTGGAGGATTACCTTCGGGCGATAGCCTACGGCGAACAGATAGGAGGCGTAAATGCAAGGGAGCTGTTTGAGCGAAACACGCTGCATATGGTTCCGCTTGTAAATCCCGATGGGGTTGACCTTGTAACGGGAGCGATAGGCGAGGGTGACAGCTTTTATGAACAGGCCCGTGCGCTTGCAAGCTACTACCCGTCGATTCCTTTCCCCCTCGGATGGAAGGCGAACATACGGGGCGTCGATTTGAACTTGGGCTATCCCGCAGGCTGGGAGGAGGCAAAGCGGATAAAGTTTTTACAGGGCTATACCCGACCCGGGCCTCGTGATTATGTAGGCGTTGCCCCGCTTGCCGAGCCCGAGAATCAGGCGATGGCAAATCTAACGCTTGAGCAGGATTATGCGCTTACGATAGCCTACCATACGCAGGGCGGGGAGATATATTGGCAGTTTTTGGATTATAATCCCGAAGGTGCGGAGCGCATAGGAAAGGAGATGGCAAGGGCAAGCGGGTATGTATTGGCGGAGGTGCCGTATAACAGCAGCTTCGCAGGATATAAGGACTGGTTTATCCAGACCTATGTCAGACCGGGATACACTATAGAAGCGGGACGGGGTGAAAACCCGCTGCCTCTGTCCCAACTCATGCAAATGTATCGGGATAATCTCGGTATATTTGTTGCGGGCTTGAATTTATAAAACCAAACTGCTATAATTGCCCCATGAGGAAAATTAGCGGAAGATCCTTTGTCTTGGGCGCAGCAATACTGAGCTTTGCAGGAATTATCTGCAAGGTTATCGGCGTGCTGTTTCGAGTGTGGGCAAACAACATCATAGGGGAAGCGGGCATGGCCTATTACGAGGTCGTGTTCCCGTTCTATTCTTGGCTTTTAATTCTATCTTCGTCGGGCATACCGATTGCCATATCGAAGATGGTTGCCGAGCGTGTTGCCGTGGGCGATTATGCCGACGGACGCAAGGTGTTTAGAAAGTCCCTTCTTCTTTTAAGCATAGTCGGCATAGTCACAACGGCGGTTCTGTTCTTCGGTGCGGATTTCTTCACGGTATATGTGATAGGTTTGGATGTATCCGCCTCAGTCATATTCAAGGTGCTTGCGCCCGCATTGTTCTTTGTTTCGATGCTGTGCGCATATCGAGGGTATTTACAGGGCTTGCAGCTAATGAGCGGGACCGGCGTCTCGCAGATAGCCGAGCAGGTTTTCAAATGCGTGTTCGGACTTTCGCTTGCAGCATATTTCATGCAAAAGACGGGGCAGCCCCTTGACGGCGCCTGCGGTGCGCTCTTGGGAATTGCCATATCCGAGGCGATTGCACTCATAATAATGATGCTGTTCAAGTTCGCACACAGGCGGGACTGTATGCCCTTGGATGCGGACAGACAGGCAAAGGATAAGCGGCCCGTACTTAGAACGATGCTGAAAATTGCAATTCCCATAACCTTGGGCGCCTCCATACTTCCGATAACGAGCATAATAGACGTCAGCATGATTTATTCCATCATGAAAGGGGTCAACGTCGATCAGGCATATGTTGCACTCAGCACCTACGTACGTTCCATAATCAACCTGCCCGCATCGGTAACGGTTGCGCTCGCAATGAGCCTTGTTCCGGCAATTTCGGCAAGCGTGGCAAGGAAGGACGAGGAGGGCGTAAGGCGAGCATCGAGGATGGGCGTAAAGCTGTCCATGTTCATCGGACTGCCCTGTGCGGTGGGCTTGTTCGTACTCGGGGCCCCGATAGTTGAAATGCTGTTTAGAAACGTCAGCGATGACACACTCAAAATAGTCGAGCGGATATTCATGGTTGCCTCCTTCACCGTCATCTTCATTTCGTTGGTTCAGACCGCAACAGGGGCGTTGCAGGGCATTGGCAAGCATAGGATTCCCGTGTACTGCCTGCTGATAGGTGCCGCTGCAAAGATAGTGGTAAACCTCGTGCTGCTTCCCATGGAGAGCGTCAACATCGTCGCCGCCTCATGGTCGAATGTCGCCTGCTACGGGATAGCCGGCATCTTGGACGTAATATTCTTGGCAAAGCATACGAAGATGAGGCTGTCGGTTTGGAAGATCTTTCTAAAACCCTTGATAGCCTCGCTGGTTATGGGTCTGTTCGTGTATTTCGCCTATGACGTGCTTTATGCGATAAGGGCAGGCACGATGATGACCCTCGTCTGTGTAATCTTGGGAGTCGCAGTTTATATTGCAATGTCGTTTGTGCTTCGGGTGTTCGATGCCGACGAGCTGCAGTACATACCTTTTTTGCGCAAGTTTGGGAAAGGCAGGACAAAGTAACAACATGAAAAAGCTCACCGTAGTGCCGCTGTCGACAAGGGACAATATAACGGTGGCAGCGCTTGACGCAATTAAAAGTGCGGACAGGCTGTACCTTCAAACCAAACGGCATCCCTGTGCGAATGCTGTTTTGGAGCTTGGACTTGACTTTTCGGATATGGACGACCTGTACGATGCTGCGGAGGACTTTGATAAGCTCAACGAGGCAATAGCGGACAGGCTCACGGGCGGAGATAGCTGCGTATATGCGGTCATCGGTGACCTCGGTGCAGCGCAAGCGGAGCCTATTCAAAGACGCTGCAAGGAGCGGGGGTTTGTGATGGATGTGCTTCCCTGCGTGCCCTGTTCAAGAGCGGCGTTTCCCCATGTTTCGGAGGGTATAACGGCCTGCGCCGTAAACCTGCCCAAACGCCTCAATCCCGAGCTTCCGCTCATTATCACCGAGCTTGACAACAGGTATTTGGCGGGGGAGATAAAGCTAAGGCTCATGGAGTATTACCCCGATTCGCATATCGTAGAGCTTGCGCTCATGGGCGGGGACGGAAGATACAGCACAGAGAGCATGGAGCTTTTCAGGATCGACCATAGGGACGATTTCAATGAGCTTGCGGTGCTGCACGTGCCGAGACTCGAGTTTTCAAAGAGGGAGAGGTTTTCCTATTACGACCTTGTGGAGACCATGAGAAGGCTTCGGGGCAGGGACGGCTGCCCTTGGGACAGAGAGCAGACGCACGAGAGCCTAAAGCGTGACCTGCTGGAGGAATGCTACGAGCTGTTGGATGCGATAGACGAAAAGGACGACGACCATATAATTGAGGAGCTTGGCGACGTTTTAATGTTGATTGTATTCCATGGCATGATTGCCGAGGAGCAGTCTCGGTTCAATGACCTGGATATTAGCAGCGGCATTGTAAACAAGCTAATCTATCGCCATCCGCACATATTTTCAAACGCCGTTGTGCATAATTCCGATGAGGTCTTAAAAAACTGGGACGCTTTGAAGGCGAAGGAGAAGGACTATAAAACGCAGGCGGAAATATTGAGGAGCGTTCCCAAGAACTTCCCTGCGCTCATGAGGGCGCAGAAGGTTCAAAAAAAGGCGGCAAAGGCGGGCTTCGATTGGGACAACGCAAAGCAGGCGTTTTACAAGCTACCGGAGGAAACGCAAGAGCTTGAGAGGGCTGTTGAAAGCGGAGAGGGCGTTGAGGAAGAGCTGGGCGATTTGCTTTTCACTGCGGTAAATCTTGTGAGGCTCATGGGCCTTGACAGCGAAGACGTCATGCACGGGGCCACCGAGAAGTTTATCGACAGATACGAGAGAATGGAACAGCTTGCGGCAGCGGAAGGAGTGAAAATCGAAACGCTTAACTTGGAGGAGCAGGACAAATATTGGGAACGAGCAAAAAAATCAAGAAAATAGGGAAAAAACACAAAAAAGCACTTGAAATCTTGATTACAAGCTGTTACAATAGGCAAGGCTAAAAGCTATAAATTAAATGGAGGACATAAGAATGAATAAAACTGAATTGATTGCAGCCGTAGCCGATAAGGCAGGCATGTCCAAGAAGGACGCAGAGAAGGCGGTTGCAGCCGTATTGAACACCGTTGAGGAAGCATTGAAGGCAGACGAAAAGGTCTCCTTGGTAGGCTTCGGTACTTTTGAGGCGAAGGCACGTCCCGCACGCAAGGGCCATAATCCGGCAACCGGCGAAGAGATTGACATCCCCGCATCCAAGGCCCCGACCTTCAAGGCAGGCAAGGCTCTTAAAGATGCCCTTAAATAAATAAGAATAAAACAAGAACGGAGTTTGCGAGTTTGCAAGCTCCGTTTTTTAGATTCAATCGATATCCCGAACCACCGATTCAATCGGGGTATCGAGTTTGAAAGGGTCCTTCAAATAAGTCTTAAACAGCTTTATCGCACTTGCATAGTAGAAGCCGTCACAAATTCTCTCGTCGGTTGTAAAAGTTAAATCGATATATTTGCGCTCAATCGTTGTGCCGTCACGCCTGAGTTCATATTCCTTGCGCTTTGCGCCGAAGGACATAAAGACGGGAACGTTGCCGAAATCATAGAGGTGGTGAAAAATCGGCGGTATGCCCAGCGAGCCCATGGAGGTTATGTAGATGGACGCATGGAAGGGACTGATATCCAAAAGCGACTTGGGCATCTTGCCGAAATAATCGAGCAAGCGCAGTATGCTCATGGCAAACTTCATAAGAACACGGGGCACCTTCGCTAAAAAGGCGGCGGTCTTGTCAAAGTCGCTGTCGAGCGCTTCGCCCTTGTTCTCCTCTATAACCTTTGAGATTTTCGCATGGACCGTCTCCGGCGTATCCGTGGGATTGAAGGTAATCTTTACGACCGTTTCGGGAGCATCGAGTGCCATCGACTTTTTCACAGTAAGGCAAATTTCAATATCATCATCCCGCTGATAGATGCGCTGACCGGATATGAAGCGGTTGATGGCAGGCCGCTGCGAGACCGCTCTGACATAGGCTGCCACGATTGTGTGCATGATGCCAAACCCGTCCAAGCCCTCCCTGCGTTTTCTGCGGATATAGTGCTCCAACTGGGTGACCTCGACCGAATCGGAAAAGAGATTGTTCGCTCCGTTTCGCCTCGACATGATAAAAAGAGCCACCTTGTTCAACGGCTCTATGCTCCTTAAAAGCCTTCCATCCCTACGGTCTCCCCACCTGCGACGCTTCTTCTTCTCCATTTCAATCCTCCGCCAAATATTATATCAAATTTGACGGGATTTGAAAAGAGCTAACCGCAGATTCTTTTACCTTGCCGAAACAAATTGAGCTACATCAGCATCAAGCTGATTGCAGAGGGGATGACGGAGACGGATATTTCCTTGCAGGCGGGGCAGTGTTCGCCGTCCAAGCTCCAATCGAAGCTGGCGTCGGTTTGAATTTCCACCTCGGAGCACGACTTAAAGATAACGTAGGGAGCGATGTATTGTTTGGACTGCAGGCATTGCAGAATTTTAGCGAAATGCACGGCATTCTTCGGGGTGGGTATTAGCATCAACTCCATTTTCCCGTCGTTCAAATCCACGCGGGACGGATCGAGCTTCAAAACGCCGCCCACCGACTTTGCATTGCTGCAAGCGGCAAGGATGTAATCGCCGTCGAGTTTCTCACCGTCTGCTAATAGGGACAGGTGAAGCGGTTTAATGGTTGAAATGTCCTTCACGCCTTCAAGGAGATACGCAAGATGCCCCAAGGAATTCTTGAGGTTTTGAGGCGTTGAATACGATGTCTTGGCAAAGGCGCCGCAGGAGGCAATGTAACTAAAGTACCTCTCGTTAAATTTGCAGATATCGAGCTTGTGAGGGGTGCCTTGAATAACCGCATTCACGGCAGCCTTCCACTTTTTGGGAATATTCAAGCCCGAGGCAAAATCGTTGGTGCTTCCGAGGGGAATGTATCCTATGGGGCAGCTCACACCTAAGAGCATAATCCCGTATATGACCTCATTGAGGGTTCCGTCCCCGCCTATGCACACGATTAGCTCCGCACCCTTTCCATAATCAAGCACAAATTGCGTTGCATCATGGGATTTCTCGGTGAGGTGCAAGGAAAGCTGATAGCCTGCATCTTCAAACATCTCGCAGATACTCACGATATATTTCAGGCCGAGCTTCTTGCCCGAACAGGGATTCAGTATAATCAAGGCCTTAGCTTTCATGTTCGTACCTCTTCAAAAAACTTAACAGTTCTTGGCAATATTCTTCGTTGGCTACAATGAAGTTTGTGCAATGTTCCCCGTTTTCAACGAGCAGCAGCTTGTGCCAAGCGGCGCAGGCCCCGCTGTTTTCAACGGTCATTGCGTAGGGGATTGTAGCATCGGTCTTGCCATGGATAAAGAAACAGGGTACTTTCGTATTTTTCAGACGATCCGCCGTCCTCCTTTTCGGGTTGTAGCCGCAGAGGAGGCGTATCCAGATTGAGATGAACGGCATTATCAGCTTGGGGCTCGTCCTCATCTTTCTGCGCCACGAAAAGGCAAGCACATCCCAAGGCGAGGTAAAGCCGCAGTCCGCAATGATTCCTTTGACATTTGCAAGGGGCTTGTCCGAAGCAAACATCACGGTAGCAGCCCCCATTGAGGTTCCAAAAGCGAATAAGGGAAGCGCAGGGAACCGCTTGGAAAGTTCGTTCGCCCAAAGCGCACAATCCTCACCTTCCTTAACCCCATAGGTCATGTATCTGCCTCCGCTTTTTCCGTGAGCCCGCACATCGACAAGCAGAAGGGAGTAGTTGTTCTCATACAGGAACGGAATCATGATGTTGAAATCCCGCTCGGGCGAGGAACGAAACCCGTGAAACAGCATAACGCAGCCCACAGGATTGGGACTTTTCAACAATCGAGCGTGCAGGTTCAAGCCGTCATTAGAGCGAATCGTAAACTCGGTGCAGGGCTTTTTTTGAACCCAGTCGAACGCCTCCAAAAGCTCCTTTTTATACTTTGCACGAGGTGAGGGCCCCAATACGCTTGCCCCCACATATTTTTTCGGATTCATTCTCTTGGATGATACGATGAAAAAAGCAAAGGAGACTACCGAGACGGTAATCAAAAAGAGGGCTATAAGAGCAATTCCCAAATACAAAACAACCATTTTCAAATTATATCACGTTTTGGCATCTTTGACTATTTTTTTCTTAAATTTGCAAAACTTGGCAAGGAACAACTTTCCTCTATTTCCTCTTGTGTTTTTGCGATTATAGGCTTATACTTAGCAAAGGTTATAGAAATTGGAGACATTCATGAAAAAAGAACGCAAACGCATCGCACTTATCCTTGCACTTATAATGACCTTTGCCGCAGTATTTTCACTCATTCCGAGCGATTCGAATGCAGCAGGCACCTACAACACGGGAAACCGTCACACCGTTGCCACCTCGCTTTCCTCGCAGGCAAGCTCCTATTATACGGGTAATTACACCTACTCCAACCTGTCAACAAAGGGCGCAGCCGAGATTAAAAGCTCCTTGGAAACCTTGATGAGCACAACCCTGACCAACAGCGTTACCTACAGCTCGCTGACAACCTATTGGAAGACCACGGATGCCTCCAACGGCACTTCGGGAACCATACTCTTTTACAGCGACACGGTAAGCTCAAGTTATAACCGAGAGCACGTCTGGCCCAAGAGCCGAGGCAGCTTTTTGAAGCAAGATGCGGGCTGCGACCTGCACCATCTCCGCCCGACCAATTCCACCGCAAACTCCACGAGGAGCAACTACACCTTTGGCTATGTCAGAGACGTCCTTTCCGACTATTCCACCTATTCTTACGGGGGAAAAACGGTGCTGTACTACAATTCTTCCTCGGATTTGGTGGAAGTCAACGATAACATCAAGGGTGATGTTGCTCGAATCCTGCTCTACGTGCATGTTTGCTGGGACGAGCCCAACCTCTTTGAAAACGTTTCAAATCCCGTGATAGGCCCGAGCGACGATGCCAACAACGGAAAGAAGGTTATAGAGAGCCTCGACACCCTGCTTGAGTGGATGGAAATGGACCCCGTAGACACATGGGAGATGTCAAGAAACGATATGATAGAGGATATTCAGGGCAATCGCAACGTGTTTATCGATTACCCCGAGTATGCGTGGCTGATTTTCGGCTTGGACGTTCCCGAAGACTATACAACACCGAGCGGCAATGCCGGAACCTCCGCAAGTCCGTCCACAAGCCCCTCCGCAACCCCGACCCCTACACCGAGCCCCACACCGACCCCCACCCCCACATCGGGAACCTTTCTGCTCGGTGATGTTGACGGAAACGGAAGGATTGAGGCCAACGATGCGGCAGGGATACTGAGGCATGTTGTGCAGATTAAGCAACTCGATGACGAAGCGCTAAAACGGGCGGATGTAGACAAAATCTCGGGCGTATCCTCCGGAGATGCCTCTGTGATACTGCGGTTTATAGTCCAACTAATCCCCTCCCTCGGATAGGAGTAGAATTTACAAAGTATATTTTTTTAGGGACTTCCAATTCCGAAAAATCATGCTACAATATAGCTGTATTTTTCGGAGTTGGAGGAAACTATGGAAATCACCCAAATGGGAATCGCCGGCACCATGGAATCAAGCGATATAATGATTCGACTTGAGCCCAAGGAGACCGAAGGAATAGAGTTAAATCTATCCAGCAGCGTAATGCAGCAGTTTGGCAAGCAAATCACCCGGGTAATAATGGATACCCTCAAAGAACTCGATGTAGACAAGGTAACCGTCACGGCGGTTGACAAGGGTGCGTTGGACTGTACCGTCCGCGCCCGTGTCAGCACGGCGGTGCACCGTGCTGCAAACGACAGCAACTACAGATGGAGGACAAAGGGATGAAGCAGTTGAGAAGAAGTATGCTTTTCGTTCCGGGCAACAATCCCGGAATGATTCGAGACGCTCATATTTACGGTTCCGACAGCATCATGTTCGACCTTGAAGACTCCGTAGCCATGGCTGAAAAGGATGCAGCCCGCTTTTTGGTGTACAACGCCTTGACGCACCTAAGGTACGGCAAGAAGGAGCTGGTTGTAAGAATCAACGATCTTTCGAGCGGACTTGGAATAGAGGACCTTGAAGCCATAGTAAGGGCGAGGCCCAACGTTATCCGCCTGCCCAAGACCGAAACGGCGCAGGACATTATTGACTGTGAAGCCGAAATTGAGAGGATAGAGAGGGAGGCGGGCATCCCCGTAGGAAGCACGGGCATGATGGCTGCAATCGAGAGCGCAAAGGGCGTTTTGAATGCCTATGATATCGCAAGATCGAGCAAGAGACTGATTGGTATTGCCCTCGGCGCCGAGGACTATGTTACGGACTTAAAAACGACTCGCAGCGACGGAACCGAACTCTTCTTTGCAAGGAACATGATTCTAAATGCCGCACGAGCCGCAGGAATCGATGCCATCGACACCGTTTACTCCGATGTAAACAACGAGGAAGGCTTCTTAAAAGAGGTAGAGCTCATCAAAAAGCTCGGCTTCGACGGCAAGAGCGTCATAAACCCCCGACAGATACCCCCGCTTCACAAGGCGTTTATGCCGAGCGAAAAGGACTTAATCAAGGCTCGTGCGATAATGAACGCCATAGCCCAAGCAAATGCGAGGGGCAGCGGCGTTGCGAGCTTGAACGGAAAGATGATTGACAGGCCGGTTGTCATTCGTGCCGAGAGGCTTTTGGAGCTGGCGGAGACTGCCGACATTATCCCGATTGAGGAGGTATAATATGGAACAGACCACCATTAACTCGATTCCGCATATCGAAGAAATACACGCTCAGCACGGAGAATTTTCAGGCGTTTTCCCACAGGCAACCCACACCTTCTCCGAGCGGATGCTGACGATGAACAAGATTTTGCCGTCCATAGAGGAGGCGATAAAGCGGGTCGGACTCAAGGACGGAATGACGATATCGTTCCATCACCATTTCAGAAACGGCGACTACATAACCAATATGGTTATGGATGTGATTGCACGAATGGGCTTTAAGGACTTGACCGTTGCGGCAAGCTCGTTAAACGACGTACATGCTCCGCTTATAAAGCATATCGAAAACGGGGTGATTAAGCATATCGAAACCAGCGGCATGCGCGGTGAGCTTGCAGACCGAATTTCCCACGGACTCATGGACTTTCCCGTGGTGTTCCGCTCGCACGGCGGCAGGGCGGCTGCCATTGAGAGCGGCGAGATAACGATAGACGTCGCCTTCTTGGGCGCACCCTCCTGCGACCCTTACGGCAATGCCAACGGCTACAGCCGCGAGCAGGACAACGCCGCAAGCTGCGGAAGCCTTGGCTATGCAAAGCTCGACGCAAGCCATGCGCGCAACACGATAATTCTCACCGATCACATCGTTCGCTTCCCCAACGCCCCCTTCGGCATTCCCGAATCCAACGTCACCTATGTTGTGAAGGTGGATGCAATAGGGGATGCGCAGGGCATCATGAGCGGCGCAACGAGATTTACAAAGAACCCCAAAGAGCTGTTGATAGCCAAGCAGGCCGCAGAGGTTATCGAGGCATCGGGCTATTTCTACGATGGATTTTCAATGCAGATGGGCAGCGGAGGCGCCTCGCTTGCAACCGCAAGGTTCCTACGCGAAAAGATGGAGCGCAACAACATCAAATGCCGCTTCGCCCTCGGCGGAATCACGGGCCAGATTGTCGATATGCACGAACACGGCTTGATTGAGCGGATATTGGACGTTCAGTCCTTTGATCTCATCGCTGCCGAGTCGTTGAAAAATAACCGCTTTCATCAGCAGATTGACGCCTCCTATTATGCAAGCTACATAAATAAGGGCGCAGCGGTAAACCAGCTCGACTTCGTCGTTCTTTCGGCGCTTGAGATAGATGTCAACTTCAACGTCAACGTTTTGACCGGTTCCGACGGAGTGATAAGGGGCGCTATCGGAGGCCATCCCGATACTGCGGACGGCGCAAGCCTTGCGGTAGTTGTAGCACCTTTGACGAGGGGACGCATCCCCACCGTTGTAAAAAAGGTAAACACCGTCGTCACCCCGGGCGCCATCATCGACGTGCTTGTCACCGACCAAGGAATTGCAGTAAACCCGTTGCGACCCGAGATAAGGGAGCGGTTGATAAAGGCAGGGCTGCCGATATTCAGCATAGAACAGCTTGAAGAGCGGGCTGAGAGAATCGTTGGCACCCCGCAGCCGATTCAATACCATGACAGAATTGTCGGAGTCGTTATGTACCGTGATAACACGATAATCGATGTTATACGGCAGGTGAAGGATCCGGATGAATTTTGAGCTGTATGCAGCCGCTGCGGTAGACCCGTTGCGGCTGCAACAATATAATGAGCTGCTGTTGGCAAGCGGACTTCGCAACGAGGGAGATACGGATTATACCGTGTTGGCTTACAGAGGCGAAAGGCTGCTTGCCTGCGGCTCGCTAAAGGGCAACGTCTTGAAACAGATTGCAGTTGGCAAGGAAGCGGAGGGCGAGGGCGTGTGCGCCTCGGTCGTGTCTGCGCTCATCACCGAAGCGTTTATGCGGGGCAGTAGCCATCTGTTCCTGTTTACAAAGCCCCAACATCAAAACCTGTTTTCATCCCTGTCCTTCTATCCGATAATAAAAACCGACTCCGTGCTGATGATGGAAAATCAGCGGCACGGGCTTTCAAATTTTCTAAAGCAGGTTCCAAGGTTTGAGGGCAGCAACGGATGCGTTGTCTGCCACTGCAACCCAATGACTAACGGCCATCTTCATCTAATCCGATATGCAGCCCAAAACTGCGAGCACCTCTACGTCTTTGTTGTGTCCGAGGATAGGGCGCTGTTCCCCTATAAGGACAGGCTTAAACTTGTTTGCAGCTGTACGCAGGATATTGAGAATATCACGGTCATGGGAAGCGGCGCATACATAATATCCGAGGCTACGTTTCCGACGTACTTTATCAAGGATACGGCGGATATAACGAAAGTATGGGCTGAACTTGACATCCTGCTCTTCACTCAAAAAATCGCCCCCGCACTCGGGATAACAAAGCGCTTCGTAGGCGAGGAGCCTTACTGCGCCGTTACCCGTCAGTATAATGCCCGAATGAAAGAGCTTCTCCCTAAAAGCAGTTTAGAACTTGTCGAGATTCCGAGACTTGACGGCATCAGCGCAACGAAGGTAAGGGCGCTGATAGAGAGCGGACGCATGAGCGAGATTGAGCGGCTTGTTCCGCAACCCGTATATGACTATTGCAAAGATAACTTTAGCTGAAATGCTCGACGCCAGAGAGCGCAGAGCCGCAAGGCAAAGCGAGCTGCAGCAAAGGTTCCGAGGCCAGCCGCTGCTTTGCTTCACAATGAACATTGCAGGCGAAATTAAGAACAGCAGCCTTATAAGGTTCGCCTTCATGCACGGCGTAAATCAGCTAAAAAAACTCAATCCCATACATACCGAGCTTTATCATGAGCCTACGGGCAACGAGTGCTATATGCTGTTCAACCTTAAAGCGGAAACGCTTAAGGAGAAAACGGTTTTGATAGAGGACGGAACAAAGCTTGGCAGGCTTTTCGATATGGACGTCTTAGATGCAAGCCACACGAAGGTCGGGCGCAAAGAGCCTCGAAAATGCCTGATATGTTCCCAAAACGCCGCCGAATGCGCAAGGAGCAGGGCTCACGGCATAGATGCAATTCAAACCAAAACCAATGAGATATTAAAGGATTTTGCAGCCGAGCTTTTAGCAAGGGCGGCTGTCGATGCGCTCAAGGAGGAGGTCTGCATAACGCCCAAGCCCGGACTTGTAGACAGAAACAACAACGGGGCGCACAGGGATATGAATATCGAGCTTTTCTTTTCGAGTGCGGACTGCCTTCAGCCGTTTTTTGTAAGGGCAGCGCAGCTTGGCTTAAAAGGAGACTCCGATTTTGATAGCCTACGGGCAATAGGCATCGAAGCAGAATGCGCCATGCTTAAAACCACCGGCGGGGTAAATACGCACAAGGGTGCAAACTATTCAATGCTGCTCCTGCTGTGCGCCATAGCGGACCTGCTTGCAAACGAGAAGGACAGCCCCTTTGAAAAGGTCAAGGAGCTTGCATGGGCGGGGCATGAGCCTTTGAACACTCATGGAGCGGCGATGAAGCAGCAGCACGGAGCCTTTGGAGTGATAGGGGAGGCGCGCACGGGTTTTTGCCACGCAAGAAGGGCTGTGAATTATCTAAAAAACATGCCCGCCCACCTTGTACTGCTACATATTATTTCAGAATTGGATGACACAAACGTCTTGTATCGGGGCGGAATCGAGGCGTCAAATCGCTTAAAAGCGGAGGCTAAAAGGATTTTGACCCTGCCGCAAAGCGAACAGCACGATGCAATCATCGCCCTCGATGAAGAATGCATCCGCAGTAATATCAGCGCAGGCGGGGCTGCCGATATGCTTGCTCTCGCCCTGTTTTTATCAAATATTTGCGGTTATATCACTATTATGTAACAAAAAAGTCGAATCTCCCTGTTATCATTACAAAAAAACAAGGAGGTGCCTGTGCGTTATTTTGAAAATGCGGTTGTAATGCTGCCGATAGCAGCGGTGCTTGCAGCACTGATATATCTGCCTATCCTGATTTACTTGCATAAAGCAAGGAAGGTGCAGCTCTTAAAGCATATCGCAAACTTTACCTTCACAGGTTACTGCCTCATGCTAATCTGGGTGGTATTCTTTTGGATGCCCGGATCTCCGGTGGATTGGGAACATCGAATAAACGTCGTTCCGTTTTCGGAGGTCGTCTACGCCTATCAATACGACGGGGGACTTTGGAGCTCTCAGGTTATGTGGAACGTGTTCCTGTTTATTCCGCTGGGCTTTTTGCTTCCGTGCGTTTTTTATAAGCTGCGCAAGGGCGCATGGAAAACCATCCTGTTTTGCCTCTCCCTTACGATTGCAATAGAGGCAATCCAGCTTTTGATTGGACGGACGGCGGATATAGACGATATCCTTGCAAACCTCACCGGCGGCGTGTTCGGTCACGCAGTATATGTCCTTTTTTCACAGTGGTTCAAAAAGCCGCAATGGGCGCATTGCCTGTTCGCCCCACCCCCGCAAAAATATCGAGTTGTCCTATCCTATATTGCGGCAGCTCTCATCTTGGGCGTACCAACGATAGGTGATATCCTCCTCAAGATTGCAACCCAAGCGTAGCAAATATTCATATATGATATACAATAGTTCGTTTTCTGTGAACGATATATAAATAATAACCGCCGAGTATTGAAAAAGAGCGTCGGAAGCGGTACAATATAAATGCAAATAAACAGCACATATTTGCGCACATATTTTCACACATAAAAGGAGCTTAATAATGAAGTGCACTGAGTGTACGTGTAAGGAAGTCGAGCTATCCAATTGGATAGTCGTCTGGGATGCAAAAAGCTATCATATTGTAATGTGCCTAAAATGCGAACAAGCATGGAAAACGACAGCAAAATACACGAGCGAGCTTGTAAGGGATTATTCCAAGCACATAAAAAGGCGCTGAGAAGAAAAGAGCGTTGGATGAAGCTCAACTCAAAGGGGAGAGACCGCTCGGATATCCGTTCAAAGACCCGTCGGCGTTCTGCTTGTACGCATAATTCGGAACGACTACTTGGGCACGCTCAAAATACTCATCGGGGGTTAGGGTGTGGCTCGTTGTAAGATTCGGCATAAACACAATTCGGTTCAAAAACGAGCTGTAAACCGCTTCGTCTGCAACAATGAGATGGTCGCACAGCTTTATATCGAGGGGTTCACAAATTCTTTTGGCTTCAGCGGTAAGAGCGTTGTCGCTACCCGAGGGAATCGGGATTCCGGAGGGATGGTTGTGAACTATGATGATGCCATGCGCTCCGTTATTCATGGAATTATGCACGACGGCCCGCAGGTCAAAGATAACGCTGTTCATCGAACCCGAGGAAAGAACAACCGTGTTCAAAACTCTGCTCAGAGAATCGAGCATAATCAGTCTTGCGTGTTCACAGGTATCCTTCATTGTGAGGGCGAGAGCGTACTTGCAGGCATCCGTTGCCGTTGCGAGTTGAATTTTGTTGGAGCGGTTCTTAAAGGAGTTGGTGAGGATGTATTGCGTCAGCTCAAGCGTCATCTTGATTAAAACTGCGGAGTGTTTTCCAACGCCCGGGACGGTCTGTAGGGCGTTTTGATCGGCTTTTAGGACGTTGCTCAACGAGCCGAACCGTTTCAGAAGTTCATCGGCAATCGGGCGGGTATCCCTGCGAGGGATCGAATAAAACAACAGCATTTCAAGGATGTGCGCCTCCGACATGCCCGCAAAGCCGCTAATCCCAAATCTTTCCAAAACTCGCTCCCGATGCCCCTCAGCCATAAGAATCCTCACTTTTTCTTTAATTATAGGTTTATCCAACACAACAGTCAAGAATATTTTGGAATTTATCGGAGTGACAAATTCACCTTCTCGCCCATATTGAAAATTTTTGTATGGTAAATAGGGGCAAAATGGTGTATAATCGTTCATGGAGGTGCGATTATGAAAAACACTTGGATATTACACACGATAGAACAACTCCCCGCAGGAGCCTTTTTGATTGTTGACGGCAATCCGATGACCATCGGCTGGGCGCAATTCGGCGTGATATGGGGCAAGCTGTGCTGCACCGTCTACGTCCGAGACAGCAGATATACCCACAAGCTCTTGGAGAGCGCCGACAGCTTTACCATAAGCGTTCCCGCCCTCGGCACTTACAAAAAAGAGCTTGCAAAATGCGGCACGCTCTCGGGTCGGGACATCAACAAGATGGAGCTATGCAACCTGTCCTTTTTGCCCGATAGGATGGCAATCAAGGGCTGTGCAGTCCACATCTTTGCCCGTATTTTGAACCGCGAACGCTTGGAGCCGAGTTCTATTGATCCCAACATCACCTCCCGCTATTACCCCAGCGGTGGCGCACATACCGCCTATATCGCCGAAATCACCGATGTGTACGAGGAGGAGCTTTGATGAAGCGTACCTTGGCTGTTGTTCTTATTCTTTGCCTTTTGTCAGCCCTTGGCTGCAGCGGAAATTCCGAGGCCTATCGGCACGAGCGCTTTGAACTCGTGCTGCCCGAAGGCTGGGAGCGGGCAGATGAGGCGGGCGTCGTCTGCTTTGCAAAAAACGGCGACCCCGTGCGCTCAAGCAGCATCATCTTCTATGCTACCGACAAGAACTACTACTTCGACACCTTCGACGGCTCCGATTACTCGGGCTATGTAAATCAGCTTGCCGAGTATGAGCTAATCTCCCTTGTAGACTTTTCCGAAACGACCTTGGACGGCTGGAACGCTCACCGCATCGTATATTCGGCAAGCATAGACATGAGCCCCATCAACATTATAATGTACGCTGTCGATGCGGACATGAGCTACTTTTTCATCCTCTTTGAGATGGAGGGGGACAACCTTGCGGAGAAGTTCGATTCCGCAATGGAGGACGTTAAAATTATTACGGGCTGAGCCGCATGAACAACGTAGTCTTGCTCACCGGCGCTTCCGGTGCCATAGGAACGGAGATTGCAACCCTGCTCCACGAGAAGGGTTATCCGCTTGCGCTTCACTATCACAAGAACCGTGAGGGAATCGACGAGCTGTTCAAACACTTCAGGGGCGAGGGCGCTCCCTACATTGCTGTTCAAGCGGACATTTCCTCTGAAAGTGAAATCGTTGCCATGGCAGAGGAGGTGCGTCAAAGGATAGGACACGTCTCCATACTTATAAACAATGCCGGAATCGCCTTGCCACAGCAGGTTTTGAACTGCTGCAGCTCACAGGACTTCGACCGTGTATTCGATATAAACGTTAGGGGCAGCGTGCTTTTGACAAGGGAGTGTATCCCCCACATGCTACCCTATAAGGACGGCTGCATCATCAACATCTCATCGGTGTGGGGGCTTGTCGGCGCCTCGTGCGAGGTTATATATTCGGCTTCAAAGGCGGCTGTCATAGGCTTTACCAAGGCGCTTGCAAAGGAGCTTGCCCCGTCGAATATCCGAGTGAACTGTATAGCCCCGGGCTTTGTTTTATCCCCAATGAACGCCCATCTGTCAACGGAGGATGTGCAGTCCTTTATCGAATCCACGCCGCTGCAACGTTCGGTCGAGGCGAGGGCTGTAGCGGAGGGCGTTGCGTATTTTGTCGAAGCTACAAGCGTCACGGGTCAAATCTTGTCGATTGACTGTGGGGCATCCTTATAATCCGCAGTGAAATCAATTTTTTATTTTTCTACATTTATGTTCCATTTTCAAGCTAAATACCGATTGACATTGAACCCAAAGACAAGTAAACTATAGATTAGAATTTTTCACGAGGTGTTTATGATAAAAAAAGGTCTCGCCATCCTCTTGGCTCTTATGTTTTTCCTGCCGATTTTCCCCGTTGCCAACTCCTCGGCCGACGGTTATGATATGGGTTCCATCAATGAAGAATTTGCGATTGTTGTCGATGCCTCCAACCCTACCGTCGCAGTGTACGGCATGGAAAAGAATGCCGACGCCTTAGCCTACCCTGCAAGCACCACCAAGATTTTGACCTGCATCATTGCCCTCGAAAACTGCAATTTGGACGACCTTGCAACCGCAAGCGCAAACGCAACCAACTTCTCCGTTCAAAACTCCCTGATGGGGCTTGTGACCGGAGAGCAATGCACGATCAGAGACCTGTTGTACGGGCTTATGCTCGTTTCGGGCAACGATGCCGCCGTTGTACTCGCCGAGCATATTTCGGGTTCGCAGGAGGCGTTTGCTACGCTTATGAACGCCAAGGCTCAGGAATTGGGCATGGCAAACTCCCACTTTGTAACGCCGAACGGCAGACATAACGACGAACACTATTCAACCGCTCGGGATATGGCAGTGCTGACCGCATACGCCCTGCAAAACGAGGCCTTCAGAGAGATTGTGGGTGCTGCAACCTATACCACCGAACAGACAAACCTGTCGGCGCCCCGCACCCTTACAAACTCAAACCGCCTGCTGATAGATCAGGCTCCGACCGACGACTATACCCCAACTTCCTGCCTGTATGCGGATGCAATCGGCGTGAAAACCGGAGACACCGACAAGGCAGGCAAGTGCCTAATCGCCGCAGCGGAACGTGACGGCACCACGCTGATAGCAGTTCTTTTCAAGGGCTCGCAAACCAATTCAACGATGACAGCCGAGGAAAAGGACCAGCGCAATGTTCGCAGGTTTACCGATGCCATCGCCCTTTTTGAGTACGCCTTTAATTCCATGGTGGAATACATCACGGTATCCGAACTTGTTGACTTGGGCTTGCCCACGACTTTCTCACTGCAAGCGGGCAACTATGCCGAGGACGATCCGAACATGGGGCAGTTTGAAGCCGTTGCACAGCCGGACCTTACGGCAACGATATCGTTCATGTCCAACTCCATGAACACCCTCAAAAGCAATCTTTCATCCCTTGCCGTGGTAAAGACCTCAACCATTTATGCACCGGTCAACGTCGGAGATATCGTAGGCACGGTGGACTATGTATTCGATGACAGGGTTTTGTTCTCGGCAAATCTCGTGGCACAAACCGCCGTTGCCGAGGGCATCTTGGCTACAACCGTTTCGCCCGAGACAGCGGATACCTCCGAGGCTCCCGCTTCGGAAAGCCCCTCCTCCAGCTTAATTTCTTCCCCCACACCGGACAGCGGCAGCACAAGCGGAAGCAACGGCTCATGGATTTGGTATGTGATTATAGCGGTAGCCGCCCTGCTTGTTATTCTGCTCGTCACAATGATAATAATCAGAAGCATAAACGAGAGAAAGCGCAAAAAGGCACGTGAACGCCGCCGCCAACAGCAAATGCGCGAAAGGATGCTCCAGCAGCAGCGTAATTACCGAAGAACATCAAAATAATTGAAAAGTGTTTTTCAAAGGTGCTCTCGCAATGAAAGCGCCTTCAACAATTTTTGCCTAAATTGCAAGTTCAAATCGGGCACTGTTAAAGAGTTCGGCAGAGGTACGGTA
>JAUNBP010000070.1 GCA_030526995.1 Clostridia bacterium | reverse complement strand
CGGTGAAAAGCCTGTTATTATGCCATTTTTGCCGTTTGCTTGCAAAAGTCGGGTTATACCAAAAAAGCCCGATAAAGTCGAGCTTTTTTGACAGGCTGTTTTATACAATTAGATTGTATAAATGTATCTTTTGAACTCCGATAGTGTTTGTTTCTTTTTCCCACCCTGTGTTCATTTTAGGAGGTACTACATGAAAAGGTTTTTATCAATCATTTTGGCAACATTAATGGTCTTGGCTTTGGTTTCGTTTGCTCGGACGGAGGTGGCAAGGGCGGAGCCCGAAATTTGGGACGGCACGATTGCCACGGGCTATGCGGGTGGCGACGGCAGTGAAGATAATCCGTATCAAATTGCAAACGGGGCGCAGCTTGCCTATCTTGCGCAGCAGACAAGTGCCATCATGGGCTATTCCACCGGCAAGTATTTTAAGCTGACTGCGGATATAGTTTTGAACGACACCTCAAATTGGGAGAGCTGGGGAAGCCTTGACGGCAACGGTGACATCATAGTCCCCGCCAACGTTTGGACGCCGATAGGCGTAGATAGCGTTTCTTCCTTTCATGGCAACTTCAATGGGAACAACAAGGTTGTCAGCGGAATCTACATCGACAGCGACGGTTATCTGGGCTTGTTCGGCTATTGCATAGACGTTACAATTAATGGCGTTGGCGTAACAGAGTCATATATAAAGGGGGGAGAGAGCTCTACCGTCGGCGGCGTGGTCAGTTTAAGCTACCGTACTTCCATAACAAGCTGCTATAATACAGGCACTGTAAGCGGCGGAAACTATGTCGGCGGTGTGATTGGAAATTGTCCGCAGAATTCTTCTATAGCAAACTGTTACAACACAGGCGCCGTAAGCGGCAGAAACTATGTCGGAGGCGTGATTGGATCTTGTCCGCAGAATTCTTCTATAACAAACTGCCATAATACAGGCACGGTAAGCGGAACCGAAGAGCAAATCGGTGGATTGGTAGGACGGCTCGGGGGGAGTTCCGTTATTACAATTTGTTACAATAGCGGCGCAGTAATCGGCGGAAGCTCGGTCGGCGGCGTGGTAGGCTCTGGCGATTGTTATATAACAAACTGCTATAATACAGGTACCGTAAGCGGCGTAAGCCGGGTCGGCGGCGTTGTTGGTTATAGCGTACGTTCCACTACAAAATGCTATAACACAGGCGCGGTAAGCGGAACCGGAGAGCGAATCGGAGGAGTGATTGGCTGTGCCCTGTGGGAGTGCACCACTGCAAACTGCTACAATACGGGCGCAGTAAGCGGCACGAACTATGTCGGCGGTGTTGCAGGACTTAATCAATTTTCCAATGTCAGCACCTGTTACAATGTGGGAAATATAATAAGCACGGGCTCATATGCGGGTGGCGTGGCAGGTTGTAACCAGTCGGAGTCGGGTAGATCCGCAACTATTGAAAACTGCTACTACCTCGACACCTGCGGCGCAAGCGTAGGCGCAGCAAACTTCGGAGGCGGAGGAACCGCAACCATTACCAACCTAATTTCGCTGACCTCTGAGCAGCTTAAAGATGAATCCAACTATGTCGGGTTTGACTTCACGGGAAACCCCGATCAAAACATCGACCCCGTCTGGACAATGGTGGGAAACCCCAACTACCTCTATGCCGAGCTTTATGAGCTAAGACACGTTGTTCCGGTAACCGGCATTACGGCTACCGAAAACATTGAACTTGGCATCGGTGGCACGGATACGATAGAATACACTATCACGCCCTCCGATGCGTACAATCAAAATGTCAGCTTTGTTTCGTCCGATGCAACCGTAGCTACGGTAAGCGACGCCGGCGTGGTAACGGGAGTTGCGGAGGGCAGTGCCACCATAACCACGACCACCGAGGATGGTGGCTTTACGGATACCACCACCGTCACAGTACATGCCGATTGCACCGTAACCTATATTGCGGATAGCACACAGGTTGCGCAATATGAGGTGCGCTGGGGCGACACGCTTGAGACTATCCCCGACGTCCCCGATAAGGCACACCATATAACCGTGGGCTGGGATAGGGATCTTGCGGGTCTTGCAATCAAGCAGGATTACGAGGTAACGGCTATTTACACCGCATTGTTGTACGGCGATGCAAACTGCGACAACGAGGTGGGCGCAAACGATGCTTCGCTGATCCTGCGCTATGTTGTGGGACTTTCAGATATCAGCGAACTTGGCTGCATACAGGGTGACGTCACGCCCGTCTACAATCTTGCTCCCGACTCCGCCGATGCCGCCGCCATTCTCCGCCTCCTCGTAGAACTAATCCCCAACTTCCCAATTCAAAACGGGAACTAATAATAAAACCCTAACCCCTCCCGATTTGCCATCTATTACATGGCAAATCGGGACACTCAACCTTCATATTAAGATTCATTATCTTACTCTTTTTGCGGTTTCTTTTGGTCCTTTTCTTTCCGCCAAAAGAAAAGGACAGTACCTATCAAAAACCTCCGTATCACACAAGCTCCAGCCCCCGAATATACTGTTTTATGAAGCCTTTGAATCAGCTCGGGGTTGGGCAGGAGGGGATAGTGAGCGATTTTATTGCAGACGATGCCCTGACCTGCCGCTTAAACGAATTGGGCATGACAAGAGGCAGCCTAATCCGCTGCCTCTTTTGTGCGCCCTGCAAGAGATTGCGTGCCTATCTCGTATGCGGTGCAATAGTTGCACTAAGAAACGAGGATGCGGCGAGGATAGTGTTGCGTTAAGCTGCCGGATTTTGAACCAGACCTACGAATAGGAGGGTTCCGTCATGGGCGGTTATTGCAAACATGAACGGGCGGTCAAACTTTAGGTTTATAACCGGAAGCTCCTGCCCTATGCTCGTTGAGCGCAGGCCTATCATCGTGTAGGCCGATGCTTCAACGCCGAGTTCGTTGACGTCGATGAAGGTGCCTTGGATGATAGAGGAGATGCGGGCTTCAAGCTCGGTGGCATTGGAGAAGTCCGCATTGGAGCCGAACGGGGAAGCCACGCCCAAGGTCTGCAATATGGGGATGAGTTCGTATTCGTTTTCAAAGGTGAACTTGGGCAGGCTGAGGTTTACCCGATACGCTTCGGTGGTGCCTCCGCTTAGAGCGGTCTCCACCGCCTGCGGGGTTGCAAACAGTTCGGAGACGTCCGTGCCCTCGTTGGGGAGGATGAACAGCATACTGCCCATGCCCTGCAGGGTCATTGAAAGCCTTTGATAATTATCGCCCGTAGACAGGGTGGCGCTTTCGAGGGATTGATTCATAAAGGTGACGTCTTGGCTCGTGCCGTCGGCAAGGTTGAAGGGCTCGGTGGTGTTGTTTTGGCTGTCAAAGGCGGTTTCCCACTGAGATTTTAGGTAAATGGTGTTTATGAGAACCATTAAATCATCCTCGCTAAACTCCACCTCCGGTGCCAAGGTTCCTCGGGTCTTTTCGCTTATCCACGAGCCTATCCTTGCCCAAGTTGCGGGATCGCCCAAAGGAACGCTGTACGCCTCGGCGTTGTAGCTGCTTTTTAGCTGCTCGCAGAAGCTGTCAAGCAGGGAAAGCGCCTCATTGCCCCAGAACGAGTTGTTGAGCTCGAGCTCGGATACATCGTTTTTGATTTGAAGGGCCGTCCACATCGCTTGGTTCGTTTGCCTGAGCGAATCGATGTCGGAAGCGCCCAAGATGCTCAAAAGCTCCTGCTGCGTGCTGCCGCCTGCAGCTTCCGCTGCCATGGAGAGCGCAAGGTAGAGGCTTATGGGTGAAAAGTTTGCGTTTGCATTCTTGCCGTACAGTACCGTGGAGGACAAGAGGTTTGCAAAGTCGGCGTAATCCTCTATATCCCCGAGCTCTTTTTCTGCATCGGTCTTATCCTCGGAATCGACTATTCTTTCGGCGTCCGTTAAAGGCTCCGAGGTGGGTTCTTCGGTGGGCTCTGCGGTTGCCGCTGCGCCTTCCGTCCCGCCGTCAGTCTCTTCCTGCGGCGTTTTTGTGCAGGCAAGCCCGCCGGATAGCAGTAAGCAAAGTGCCAAGCAAAGTATTTTTTTCATCGTCCTTGACCTCCTTTTCGTTTGATAATAACACCGCACAAGGGTCTATAAGGTTGCAACAACCCCCTCGTACACCTTGTCGGCGCGGGTGATGACGTCGCTTAAAATCGCCTTGCCCTCGGATCGGTACATGGCTGCCTCGGCCTCGTCCAAACCCGAGATGTTAATCAGAACGTTCAGCCATGCGCCCTGGGCTGCGGTCTTTATGCTTATTGCAGCAACGCCCAAGTCGGAGACGCAGTTGGGGTTGATGTTGCCCGCAAGCTGCTCCAAGACCGAGACTGCACCCTGACAGTTTTTAAGCAGGGAGAAGGGGACGTCGGTGGCTGCCTTTGTAGCCCTTTTGAGGCTGTCCTTTCGCTGTGCCTTCTCCTCATCCGTCGTCTTGGGAAGCGCAAGGGCTGCCATGACCTCGTTGAAAGCGTCGGTGTCCCTGTCGATACCCTCGACCATGGCCGAAAGAATGGGCTCGCCGTCCGAGAGCACCTTTTGCATGAGCTCCTCCTTGTCCGCAAACTTTTTTCTGCCCGCTGTGAGGTTTGCCGTCATCATAAAAAGACCGGTGCCCACCGCACCTAAAAGTGCGGCAGCCGAGCCGCCGCCCGGCGCCGGTGCATTGCTCTTTGTAAGCTCCACAAACTCCCTAACAGTAAGATCCGTCAATCGCTTTTCCATATAATTCCTCCGCATTAAATTCTTCTTAAATTGTACCTTAGTTCAGCCGCCCTGTCAATCGAGGTAAAGATGACATTATTGGAGCGTTTTTGCAAAATTCAACATATATTGTAGCATGGGAAAGCGAAAAAAGAGAATCCTTGCAATAGTCCTCGTAGTCGTGCTCATGCTCGTTGCAGGCTTTATATTTATCAACATCAATCTGCGACCGGTTTTGCAGGGGCTGTCCTCGGCTCGGGTTGAGTCCGTTGCGGCAAAGGCGATGAACCAAGCCATCCTCGATATATTGAGTACGGAGGAGGCTTCCATGGCGCTTTTGAACATATATTCAAACGACAATGGCGTGTACCTGTTGCAGGCCAACAGCAGCAGGCTGAACGTCGTTGCCGCCAACTGTGCCGACCTTGCGCAGGAGCGCATTATGGAGCTTGGCGAGCAGGGCATATCGATACCCATAGGTACGATTTCGGGCGTACCGCTGTTTTCGGGCATTGGACCCAAGATTACGCTCAAGTTCACGCCCGCAGGTGCGGTTCAATCCTCGTTTGAAAGCACCTTTTCAAGTGCGGGCATCAACCAGACGCTGCACCGAATAACGCTTGAGCTCCATGCAACGATACGGATTATCCTGCCCGGGCAGTCGCATACGGTTGAGGTCGTTGCAGAGGCTCCGATAGCCGAGAACGTTATCGTGGGCAGCGTGCCCGACGCCTATACCAACGTTGCAAACGAGGAGGACTTGTTGAACCTCGTGCCCGAAGCACCTTAATGAAAAATATATCGAATTATGCGGTTGCCCTTTTTGAATGCTCATGCTATAATCCCATCTTTGACACTTTCAAAAAGTCAAGTCCCCCAAAACCCGAGGAAA